>NZ_JAJQRC010000003.1:0-153267 GCF_046533115.1 Treponema sp. TIM-1 | reverse complement strand
CGGATGAAGGAGACCGCCAGCAGCCTGTGGGAATATAGTTACCTGGGGGTAGCTAAAAAGAACTGGGAAGGACTATTGAGTTGGATAATGCGCGGATAGATGAGATGAAGAAGGTAGCAAAGATGGTACGGGACCATTTTGGGGGGATAATGAACGCGATAGGGTTAGGGATAAGTAATGGGATGCTGGAAGCGAAGAACAATTGCATACAGCGGATAAAAAGAATAGCTTGTGGCTTCCGAAACAAAGACCGGTTTATGACTTCAATCCTATTCCACCTAGGAAATTTGGACATGGCTGTTTCCACCTTATGATGTGAAGAGCCCTTTATCAGGGTGATGATGGCCTCGTCTTTCACCGTTTCCCGTACCATCTTTATCAGCAGGTCGTGATTCACCGTGTCAAAGAACTTTTCCAAGTCCAGGTCTACCACCCAGGCATACCCTTCCTCGTAATATCCCTTGGCCCGCTGTATCGCCTGCTGGGCGCTTCGTCCCGGCCTAAAGCCGTAACTGCTGTCCGAAAACGTCTGCTCAAACACCGGTTGCAGTACTTGTACCATCGCCTGTTGGACCATCCGGTCTATCACCGTCGGCACCCCAAGCAGCCGTACTCCCCCGTCCGGTTTGGGTATCTCTACCCGCCGCACGGGTTGTGGCTTGTACCAGCCGCCCTCAATGCTCTCCATCAGTTCCCGGTAATGCGCCACAAGGTACGGTTCCAGTTCCCTCACCGTCATCCCGTCTATCCCGGCCGCCCCGCCGTTCCTTACTACCTTCTCGCACGCCGTATACATATTCTCTCGTCCCAGCATACGTTTCAATAGTTCCCCATCGGGCTTTCGCCCGTCCGCACGGTCTTCGTCCGTGGCCTCCGGTGTTCCGATGTTCCGCGCTTCCTGCGGTTCAGAGGGTTCCACCCTCCCTCCCCCAGGATAGCCGAAGTCAAGTTCTCCCTGCTTCGTTTTCTGCTCTCTCCGCATCGTCCCACCTTCCTCTCACTTCTTGAGACTTCCCATCGTTCGGCCCTTCCCGCTCCGTTCGTACTCCCGCTGTCTCAGGGACATCCCCCTTCACGGTACTATGGCCTCTGCTGACTTCTTGCAATTCAACCGTATATCGCTATACGGCTTCCCACAGCGCCGGGACATCCGTCAGTCGCCGCCTTGGGCCTTGCAAGACCTCCCCGGGTAAGAGCGAGTAACCTTCATCCCATGCAACCGCCGCATCTACACCTCAGGGTTCGGGTAGTATCGGACTTTACTTTGTCATGCAAGCTCGTCCGCCCTGTACTGCCTTATATGCGATTTCTGTCCGTCGGTTCGGGACTTTGCCTTCGGCTTCCTTCAGATTCCACCTCACGATGGACACCCTTGCCGTTCGGCTAACACTTCCTACTACCAAGCGTGTAGCGGACTTTCACCGCCGAGTTACTCCCCATGCCGGGCGCACATCAACAACCGCAGGGCAAGCCCTGCGGTATCTTTAACCTTCAAGCTTTATTCTGATAAGGAAACAGCTCAAGCGGCTTCCCCTCATATATTTTTTGGTATTCCTCTGGTTTTCGCCCCTGATTCTTGACATATCGTTGTATCACTTGTTCATCCCCGTATTCGCCTACACTCCCCACATAATAACCCCTTGTCCATAATTCCCCTCCCCATAACATTTTCTTCACCTTAGGACATCTTTCGAATATTTTTCGTACCTTTATACTCTTTATGGTTCGTACTATTTGCTCAGGGCTGTACGTTGGCACCGATTGTACCAGAAAATGCACATGGTCTCTTTCCGTCCCTATACTGCTTCAGTCATGGGAATGAGGTATCTGTAGACAAAGAAGGGAAAGAAGGATAGGATAAAGTATTCTAATTCGGGAGGGATGGAAACATGGATAGCATAGACCAGTTTATGGCCATTGCCGAGAAAAAGATCGGGATACTCCTGGCAAAGCGGTTATTCTGTGTGTTGTTGATATTGTTTGAGATTGACAAGAAAACTATCATCGAGAAGCTTAAAGTGTCCCGGTTAACCGTGAAGAAATACAAGGAATTGGCGGACGCTGGAAATATTGAGGGGATATTCGCGGATACGGTGTATCGGAGAAGGAGCGAGATGGAAGACTGGCGGGACCAGATAATGGCGGAGTTGGACAAGAAGCCGGCACGGACGCTGAGGGAGGCGGCGGCGGTTATAGAGGAAGTGACGGGACTGAGGCGGAGTCTGCCGCAGGTGATGAAGTTCTTAAAAAAAAACGGCTTCAAGCCGTTAAAGGTGGGATTTCTGCCGGCGAAGGCGGACGGGGGGGAAGCAGAAGGAGTTTGTGGAAAAGAAGCTGAAACCACTGATAAAGCTGGCGAAAGAGGGATTTATCGAGTTATTTTTCGTGGATGCCTCCCATTTTGTGATGGGAGGTTTTACGGGAAGGCTGTGGAGCCGGGTGAGGTGTTTTGTGAAGACAGCCAGCGGGAGGAGCCGGTATAACGTGCTTGGGGCGCTTAATTTTTGCGGGAAGAAGATAAGCACGGTCACCAATGAGACGCACATAAGCGCCGAACAGGTTATCCGGCTTATGGACAAACTGCGTAAGACCTATAAGGACAAGGTTCTTGCGCTGGTGCTGGACAACGCGGCATATCAGCGGTGTGCCAAAGTAACCGAATACGCGAAAGAACACGGGATAGGCCTGATATTTCTGCCGCCCTATTCGCCGAATCTAAACCTGATAGAACGATATTGGAAGCTGGTGAAGGGGGAAGTACTGAATGCGACCTATCATGGGACATTTGAAGAGTTTAAGAGAGCAATAGACACTTGTATTGCGGAGACGGAGGGAAAATATAAAAAGAAGGTCTCCACCCTTATTTCCGAAAACTTTCAGTCATTTACCGATGTTTTCGTACCTGCCGCTTAATGATATTTTCATGGCTAAAGCAGTATAGAAACGCTGGACGGCAAACATACGGCGGGAGAGGTCAGGCAGACGGTGTTCATGTACATCGAGGCCTATTACCATCGGGTTCGGCTCCATTCGGCCTTGACTATATTGCGCCTGATATGGTTAACTCAGGGAGAGTCGCTTAATGGTGTCTACCTAATGGGGTAAATTCCAACTTCTTTACATCTTGCATTACAACCTCCTATCTTTTGAACTTTGGCGGTTCACTGATAGGAGGTTTATTTTATAATCCAGGAATTGTCAAACCTTTTGGGTCCCCGGCAAAGCCGGGGGGTTACCTATTTTAATTAATCATTGATGGCGGGTTATACGCTGATTTAAAAATCCTCCGCCGCAGACAACAAAGACGCAGTTTTTAACGCGAATCTTTGTTTTATATACTTATCAGGATTGTTCCCTTATACAATCGACATTGCCGCGTCATAGGCGGTGGTGACAGCGTTAAATAGGGTTCCCTGGTCTGTGTTGCAGTCCCCTACGGGAATTACCGTAATACAGGCCTGTCTGAAAGAATAAGCCAGATCACGGCGGGGCCGCACTCCCAGAGAAAGTACCAATGTATCACAAAGCAATTCTTTGCGGCTTTTATCCTTGCAGGAAACCTCAATACCGTTCCCGGTTATACCTTCAAGTTTGGTTTCTCCCATAATTTCTACTTTTGCATGGACGAGCATCTCCTTTAGGGCAATGATATTCATCTTTGTTCCGCCCTGACCGGTGTTTTCGGCCTTGACCATGTCGATCAATGTAACCTTTTTCCCCGATTTTGCCAGATTAATGGCAACTTCCATACCGGCCATTCCCGCTCCGGCAACGATAACCCTCTCACCGGTGGCAACCATACCAAGCTCAACTTCGCTGACCAAGGCGACCTTGGGATTATCTTTTACGAATCCCGGTATGATCGGATCGGAACCTACCGCAACGATAACCGCATCATAGTTTTCTTTCTCAATGGATTCCGGAGACACCGTAGTGTTCAGCTTAACCGTGATATTTTTATTGCTAGTGGTCATACGAATTGACCAGTTTAGGTACTTCTTAATATCGCCTTTAAATTCCGGCGCCGCGGCAACCAACAAGGTTCCTCCCAGCTTGTCACTCGCCTCATAAAGAACAACCTTGTGTCCCCTTTCGGCAGCAATACGGGCGGCTTCCATTCCTCCGGGACCACCGCCGATTACCGCCACCTTTCGACTTTCCTTGGGGGACTGATAATTCTGGAAAATCAACTCGCGACCCACATAGGCGTTAACAGCGCAACGGACAGGGAGAAAATAATTATGGGTACGGTGAATACAATTGTTACACCGTATGCATGGCCGAATTTCTTCGGCGGCGTTTCTCCTCAGCTTAACCGGAATATCGGGATCTGCGAGGAGAGGACGGCAAAATTCAACCATATCTATTTTCCCATCGGCAATAGCTTTTTCCGCAATTTCATAGTCCATCCCCCCAACACAGCTTACCGGTATATCCAGGGCTGCCTTAAACTGGGCCGCGGCATCTAGATTAAAACCCCGTTCAAAATACAAGGGTGGGAATACATAGGGGGTTAACTTATGTACACCCAACTGTCCCCGGGATACATGGAGCCAGTCGATCTTGCCTTGAATCAGCCGAGTGAATTGAATCAGCTCGTTCATATCGGGAGAATTCTCCCACATATCGGTCCAGCTTATCCGATACTCAATGAGCAGCTTGTCTCCCACCCGTGCGCGGATGCCATCCAGTAGTTCTACGGTAAACCGGGTACGATTTTCAAAGTTCTGAGCGCCGTATTCATCGGTCCGGTGATTATAGGCCTTTGAAAAAAACGCCGCTGGGGGCTGCATATGGGCTCCATGGACAACTACCATATCTCCGCCAGCTTTAAGTACCCGTTCCGCCGCATCGGCGTAGAATTTAATAAACTCCTTTACCTGTTCATTAGTGTAATTGTCGGGATCCACCTCGATTTGAGGTTTACCCTTTTTATCCCGGAGGTCAAAAGGCTCCGGATCCGGATCAAGGGGTACCAACTCAATCCCTGCTTTACAGTCATAAGCGTGAACTATAGCGAATAATTGGGAAAGATGATTCACGCAAGTATCGTCCGCCACCGAAACAACATGGGTAATAAAAGGGGGCAGAGGATTGATTACACCGGTTCCAATGGGAACACAGTTGGCCCCCCCTGCGGCAAGTGGACGGATCCACTCACCCAGAGCCTGATTCGCTTGATTGTCTTTGGTGGCAAAAAACGAATAAGTAGGGGAAAAATTGATCCGGGATTTAAATTCCTGCTTGCCTATCTTAATCGGGCTAATCAAGTTTGGAAAATCATACTGCTTCATAAGAACCTCCTAAAATTTACGCTTCGACTCTTTTTGCTTTACTGCCCAGCTCGGGAAGCAGAAGAAAAATGAAAAATAAAATCGCAAATACCGCACCAATCAGGATAAAATAAAGGTTAAAATTGATGCCTTCCGGCCCGCTACAAATGGGGGTAAGAATATAGGTGGGAAGAAGGATTGCCCCAAAAAGCTCAATAGTGGAGATCAGGCCAGTTCCGGTACCCGCATATTTAGGTCCGATTTCGGCGAATTGAACGGGCATGGAAAAAAAGAAAGGCATCATAGCGGAAGCACAGAGACCGAAGAAAAAGAAACTGATATAAAGCGCCGCCCCGGGAAGTCTCCAGCCAAAGGCATATCCAAAGGTACAGATAACCGCAAACACTAAAAGGAAAGGCTTGTTCCGGCCGGCCTTTACGGCGATCATGGGCATAAAAAGGGAACCCACCAGATTACCTGCGCTGACAATAGATGCAGTAACCCCCGCAACGGCGGGATCCATGCCACGGCTGGCAAGGGCCAGGGGAAGGAACTGATTACACGCTACCTGGCCCCCAAGGCAGAAAAACAACCCAAAGGCGGTAAGCCACATGTTTTTACTGCTGAACACAACTTTTAAGGTCTCTCCCACCGAAGGAGAGGCTTCTTCAACGGACCCCGGTTCCACTTTATGATCCTTTCCCAGAAAAAACCAGAGGAATAAAACGACAACGGTCAAAACGCCGGCAATCCAAAACGCGGTACTCACCGACGCTAACAAGGCGGTGGTTGACTGGGCGACAAACATCCCCAAGGTGGGGGCGGACATAAAGCACCCCATAGCAATAGGAACCATTGATCGCCGGAACCAGATACTGAACACTTTCCCGCAGGTAACGTTTAACGCGGTGGCGCCGAATCCTGTAAGAAGCATGGTGGTGAACAATAGGCCGTAATTTCCCGCATAAATACGGCCCATACCGCCTATGGCTGTGAGAAGCATAAAAACCAAAATGCCCTTTTTAATACCTATCTTATCAACAATAATGCCGAAGATAATGCTAAGAAAGATGGCGGGAACCATAGGCGCCGTAAAAAGGCTGGAGAACTGTACCCCGGTCAGGCCCAACGACTGAATAAGCTGTCCGGCGATTGGCGCAAGCTGATATTGGGTGTATTGATACACAAAGGTACCAAGACAATAAACCGCCAAAATAATCCACGCGGTGGAACTGTTTTTTTGTACGTCATCACTCATTTTGATACTCCTGCTTTAATTCCGTATTTACATACGGCTTTTATAAGCCCGGTACTTCAACCGGACGTTTTTACCGATCTGTTTTTTTGAAAAACAACCCAGAGGGTCAGGACAATTCCGAGGGACATCAGGGCAAAGGACGAAAATAAAATCGGGAACCGCCCGTAATCCCGGGAAAAGGCTCTAACAATCATGTTAACAAAAACAGGTACAATAAAATTGCCAAGCCCCTGAGCCGCCGATATCATAGCTACCGAAAACGCCACATAACCCCGGGCGGTTATTTTCGAAACATGGGCAAAATAGGCGGGAACTACAAGGCCGTTGCCGATACCGCAAATCAAAAGAGAAAAATAAATTGTGACAATGGTATAGGAAGAAGCGCACATAAAAAATCCAATTCCCATGATTACCCACGCCAAACCCCGGGAAAACTCTTTGCAAATTTCGTAATATTTTCCGTATAAAAGAGAACTGACTAGGGAACCACCGATAAACAGCGAAAGGCCGATACCCGAATTAGCAGGGCTTCCGATACCTTCAGTTTCAATCTGTAATGAGATATTGGTCGCCATCACCGTATCCAGAATCATGCCAACAAGATAAATCAGCGCTATCCCGTATACGGCCTTGGGTATTTGGGCAAAAATGCCGCCTTTTTTAGCCGGCTCCTCCGTTTCCCCGCTCTGTTTCATGGATACTTCCGGCAGGAACAACAGAACCATAACCAGGGAAAAAACCCCAACGCCATACGCAAAAAAACTGTAATGCCAGTCAATCTCCGTCAGATAACCTCCAAGGATCTGCATAATGATACAACCAAAACACCCCACTGACATATTCCAACCTACCAGTTTCTCCCGTTGATTTCCTTCGTAAAAAGCCGGGATAATGGCAATCGCTGAGGGTAGGGTAATACCGGTACCTAAACCCAAAAAAACCCGGAAGAACAATATATGGGGCAGGGAATTCATAAAAGCGGGAAGAATTCCACCGGCGCTGAACATAACCAAACCAAAGATAATTATCTTACGGGGCTGTATTCTGGTAGACAACCAGCCATATAACGGCGCCATGATCACAATCAGAATATTCGGCAAGGTTACCAACATTTGTATCATGGTGGTACTCACGCCAGGAAACGCCGCCGCGATTGAGGCGATAGCCGGCGATATAGCCCCCGATGCAACATCCTGTAACCCAACTGCCATTACCACAACAAGCAACAATATGGGATTCATCGTCTTAGGATCTCGTTTCATGAAAAGCCCCTTAAAAACGGCTGTGTTTTATACCGGTTTAATTAAAATTAGAAATCAAAAGCGAACATTGCAGCCGGCGCTGAATCCGCCATCAATGCTGATATCGGTTCCTGTTATGTAGGAACTTTCATCACTGGCCAGGAACAATGCCAAATACCCCACTTCCCTGCCTGTACCTGCCCGGCCCATAGGAGTCATGGGTATGATATGTTCCGCCACCGGACCATCAGGTGTACTCATTTCGGAAAGGATACATCCCGGCTGGATGGTATTGAACCTGATATTAAAGGGAGCGTATTCCATAGCCAGGGTTTTGGACAACATTTTTACCGCCCCTTTGGAAGCACAATAAGCACTTAAATAGATTGCCCCCTGCCAAGCGGCATTGGATGTGGTATAGATCACCGATCCCTTTTTCTGCCTGATCATATAGGGAACTACTTTTTTGGTAATATAAATATCCGCCCTGGTATTAATACGAAAGATATCCTCATAATCCTTCTGCATATCAAAGTCTTCAAATTTACTATGGCTGGGAATCCCCGCATTGCCGAACAGTACGTCTATCCGCCCATACATATCCACAGTCCGCTGAACTAGGGCGTCTACCTGGGAATCCACCGTCATATCTGTTTTGACAAAAGTCGCTTCCCCACCCTTTTTCCGAATGATCTCCACAACCTCGCTACCCTTTTCTTCCCGGCGTCCAGCAAAAACGATCTTTGCCCCCTCCTCCCCGAACAAAATAGCAGAGTCTCTGCCCATCCCTGAAGTTGCGCCGGTAATGATACAAACCTTACCTTCCAGCCGTTTTCCCATAATTCGCCACCCCTTGTACGCTTATGCTATATTTTCGCTTTTATACATGTACCGCATAATTATAAGCGGTATGATTCGCGTTTTTTATGCCTTCCACATGATCACAATCCCCGATCACATATAATTCGGGAACTAGATCTTTAAATTGTTCCGCGACTGCTTTATTCGGAACCATACCAAAGGCCGAGACCACCGTATCGGCGGACAACAGGGAATGCCGCCAGTTTTTATCTTCAATTTCAACTCCATCTCCGGTTATAGCTACTACCTTACTTTCCCCTATCAGCTTGATGTCATATTCCCTGATATATTTTGACTCCACCATCCAACGGGGAATTTCTTCCATCCCTGAAGCAAAAGAAGCAGCCGGTATCATATCAACCACAGTGACATCCCTGTCGTCCATAGCTAAAGCCAGTGCACACTCCACGCCGCTGGCCCCTCCACCGCATACCACAACCCGCTTGCCGGTTTTAACCCGGTTAGTATCAACCTCAAGCACAGAGACAACTTTAGAAGAATCAATTCCCGGAATATCGGGTTGAAACAAACGGGCGCCCGTGGCGATAAAAATGACATCGGGTTTTTCGGCCATAACTCTTTCGACCGTTGCTTCGGTATTTAAACGGATATCCGCGCCACACGTCTCGGTCGCCTTGATACCCCATGTGGTATAGCGCCGCAAATCCTCTTTGAAGGGTAGTTTGTTGATATCGTTCAGCAAACCACCGAGTTGGCCGGACTTTTCAAAAAGAACAACTCCATGTCCCCGTTCCCGCAGGGTCCGGACCGCCATCATGCCGGCCGGACCGCCTCCGATAACCACGGCTTTCTTAGTTTTTCTCGCTGGAACCACCGATTTGTATGCACCGGTCCGCCCAAGGGCGGGGTTTACGGCACAGCGAATATGGTGGGAAGAACCCGCACAGGCCCAGCAACGCAGACAGGGACGAGCGGTTTCGGAAAACCCCAAACAGGACTTCCGTATCAGTTCCGGATCCGCCAAATGCGCCCGGGCCATGGCTACTAGATCCGCCTGCCCTTTACCGATAATCTCATCTGCAAGCTCCAGGGTTGTAATACAACCCACGGTTGCGACGGGTATGTGGATCTCTGTACACTTTTTGACCTTTTCCGCATTGGCCACAAATACCCCATAGGGAGAAAAATAGGGTGGCATGGTGGTATACATAGTCAGAGGCTCTACCACCAAACCGCCGGAAATATGCACCAGATCAATATACCGCTGGGCCAGTTTAATAAATTCGATAGTTTCCTCTATCCGCATCCCTCCGGGGACCATTTCATCACCACTGATCCGCATCTCCACCGCCATCCTGCCGTTTATCCGGTCTCGAACCGCTGCAAGCACTTCCAGGGGAAACCGGCAACGGTTTTCAAAAGAACCTCCATAATAATCACTGCGATGATTCGTCAACGGGGATAAAAATTGGGCAAGCAGATTGCCATGAGCGGCGTGGATCATGATCATATCAAACCCACAACGGCAGAGCCGCTCCACCACATCCATATAATGGGCAACCACTTCATCCATGTCGCGCCGGTTCATTTCGCGGATATACCGGGACCCCCAAGATGTCGGAAAGGGTGTCGGAGCGATAGCATCGGGCTTTCGCAGCAGGGCGGGATTTGCACCCCGGCCCGCATGAACCAGCTCTATCGAGAGTTTTGCCCCCCGGGCGTGGGTGGCTTCGGGCAAGCGGGCCAGGCCTATCATTTTTTTGTCATCCGTAATGTCCAATTCCCCGGCAAAATCTTCCCCCGTATCATGGTCCACGGAAGTAGCGCCGATAGTTATCAACCCAACACCAGTCCCCGCCTGCATATCAATAAAATCAACATAATTATCCGTAACTTCACCGTCATAGGATGTCATTGGATTCACCATAGGGGAAAACTGAAGCCGATTTTTCAGGGTAAGACCCCCAACTTTGAGGGATAAAAAAAGGTTTTTATACCTATCATATTTTTCCATCTAACACATCCCTCTCCTATATTTCGATAACAATTTATTTATTTGATATGGTATCATCCTCCTATAAGAGTGTCCAATATAAAATATTTATGATATGATAAGTTTTACTTCTTACTACTCCGTTGTTTCGGGCAGGCAGAGGCCATAACCAATGAGTCAGGAGGATCAATATGAACAGTAGGCGTTTGGAATATTTTATCGAGGTTGCGAAGATGAAAAGTTTTACCAGGGCTGGAGAAAATTGTTTTGTATCACAGACCGCTATAAGCCAACAAATAGCGGCCCTGGAAGAAGAATTGGGCTTTGCTTTATTGATCCGAAATAAAAAAACAGTTTCCTTAACAATCGCCGGAGAGAAATTTTACCATGAGGCGGTAAAAATCCTGGCCCAATATAATCAAATAGCTGAGGAAACGAAGAATATCGCGCAAAGCGCCTCCGGAATTCTGCGGATAGGGTTTTTCAGCCTCTATGACCGGGTCTCTATTACCTCATTGATCCGGGATTTTCACGTCAAATATCCCTTAATACGAATAGATATAGCCCAATACAATTATGAAACCATAAATGAATATCTGCATTCCGGAAACATAGATATTGGTTTTATGTTCAGCCAGAATTTCGCAGACCTCCCCAATGTTTCCACAAAAAAAATTATGCGGAGTCCCGTCGGTGTATGTATGCATAAGAACCATCGCCTGAGCGAATACCGTATGATCAGTGTGGACCAGCTCGTCGGCGAAAGTATTATCACCTTTAACCGCCATGTATTTCAACATAATTTCACCCGTTTCCGGGATATCCTGTTCCAGGAAAATTTGTCTATCAACAATTTATTGTATGTGGAAAGCGTGGATGCCGTGATTTTAATGGTTGAGGCGAATATGGGGATTAGTTTGTTCCCAATGATAATCAGGCCCTATATCGGCGATAATCTGGCCTTAATTGAACTGTCAAATAATATCTTTCCCGCCTTTATCTGTGACTCTATTTACAATACCGAAAACAACAATCCCTCATTACGCCTGTTTGTGGAACTAATCAACAGTACTATCCCGCAAGACGTGAAGAAATGACCTTCCTTAACACGGTTTGGCGCGGATGGAAACAGCCCGAGCATAGGCAGGGCTTCGGCGGTACTACACCGAGATGCCTCACGATGTTGCCCCAAATGTATTTAATTCAGGGAGGGTCGCTTAATGATGTCTACCTAACGGGATAAAGACCAGTCCACTCAGATGCCCTTCCATGATTTTGCTCTTTCGTTCCCTTGCCAGTTCCCGAAATATGCTTCCCAAATATTTTACCACCCTCCATACAGTCTCTTCTGTCGACCGTTTGGTATCCATAGTATATGGTACTTGCATTCCCACGTACTATGTGGTTTAAATTCTTTTTATCGCTCATTTTGCCTCCTGTCTGTTGAACTTTGAGCGGTTCATTTTGGCAGGAGGTTATTTTATATTCCCTGAAATGTCAAACTTTTTGATTCCCCCGGCAAAGCCGGGGGTTTACCGATTGAAATTAACACGATAAACGCACAGTGTCATACCTTTCAGAAAATCGGACTTTTTTGCTTTTCGTTAATTCATTATACCGTAATGAATTAACTCTTTGAGAGACGCGGGACTCGAACCCACCACCTTCAGCTCCGGAGGCTGACGCTCTATCCAGATGAGCTAGTCTCTCGACAGGATCTATAAGCACCTTAAAATTAACCTAATTAAAAAAACCTGTCAAGGTCGGTTGGGGCCTTGGTTTTTTACCCTTCAGGACGAAGCATACGGCAGGAAAACCGGGGCATTTTAGTGGTTTTTCCAAAAAACAACCGAATTTTGGGGGAAAGGGCTTTTATAAAGTGAAAATGCGGTACACCCCCTTTTTTTCGGCAACCATAGAGTCCTTTTCCAGGGTGTCCAGGGCTTTATAGAGTTCTTCCGGCTTCATTCCGGTGGATTTTTGAAGCTCCGCAGCCGTAGCGGGGCCTTGTAAGACCAAGGTCTTGATGATGCGCCCCCGTTGCTGCCGGGAGGAACCTTCAAAGGGGCTCTGTTTGGTGTAATGGGCGCTTCTCCTGCCGGGATTTACCGTTACCTTCTTCAAGGCAGCCCCATAGTCCATGAGCGCCCAATACCAGCGGCGGGGATTATCATGATCCAGGGCCTCTTTCAGGATGGGAAAGATTTCCCGGTCATCCACCGCCTCCTGGTTCTGAAAAAAGAAATGGATCACCGAAGCGCGGATATTGGTTTCTATAAACACCGAAGGATAATTATAACCAAAACAAGCAATAGCCCCGGCAGTATACGCTCCAATTCCCGGAAGGGAAAGCAGAATGGCCGGCTTTTCCGGTACCTCTCCCTGGTACTTTCTGGCGATAAGCCGGGCACATTCGGTCAGAAACCGCCCCCGGCGGTTATATCCCAGACCGCTCCATTCCCTCAGGGCATCCTCCAGGGAAACCTCCGCCAGATCCCCGGGGGTCGGCCAAAGACGCATCCACCGCTCCCAATAGGGTATCACCCGTTCGATTTGGGTCTGTTGAAGCATAAATTCGGAAACCATTACCCCCCAGGGACGGGGATCCTCTCTCCAGGGAAAGGTCCGCCCCTTTTCTTCAAAATGGGAATAGATTATCTCTTTAAATTCGGAAATTGACGGCGGGTTACTCATCATGGTTCCTTTTACCGGGCCCGATCTATAATCAACGCGGCAATCTCAGAAGGGTTCAGTTCATCCGTATTAATAATAAGATCCGCAAAGGAATAATCATCGTTGTCGATATTATAGATCCGCAAATACCTTTCCCGGTCCTGCCTGTCCCTTTCTTCGGTAAAGGCGGCCACCGCTTCAAGGCTCCCCCCCTCCCGAAGCATGATACGCCGGGCCCTGGTTATTGCCCGGGCGGTAAGGTATACCTTAAGGTCCGCTTCGGCCAGCATCCAGATGGCCAGCCGGGACCCCAGGACGCAGCCCCCGTCTTCCCGGGCCAATTTGACCTGACGGCTGTCCACCTCTTTATCCCAGGCGTCGTCCTTGGCAGCCAGGGACAACACTTCCCGCAGGTTCAAACCCCGTTCCTCCGCCAGGGACCGGAAGGTAAAGTTAATAAAACGAAGGTTCAACGACTCGGCTACCAGTCTGCTTACGGTGGTATTTCCGCATCCGCTTTTTCCCGAGATCGCGATACGAATATTGTCTTTCATTCCACATTCCTTAACTGTTCCCGGATATTTTCCAGGGCATCCTTCATATCCACCACCGCCCGGCTTACCGCCAGATCCGGAGTTTTGGAACCTATGGTGTTTATCTCCCGGTTCATCTCCTGACAGAGAAAATCCAGTTTTTTTCCCGGGCTGGGGTTTCGTTCCGCTTCCAGCCGGAATTCCGAAATATGGGAGCCAAGCCGGGAAATTTCTTCGGATATGGTATACTTCATAAGGAGCACCGCCGTCTCCGTCAGAATACGGTTTTCATCAATCTGGTCACCCAAAAGTTCGATAAACCGGTTCCGGAGGTTCTCCCGAATGGAGACTTCCATAAGCGGGGCATGGGAAGTGGCAATCTGTACCGATGATTCCAGCAAGGCAAGGTGGGAAAAAACATCCTCCAGGGTATGTGCCCCCTCCCGGATCCTTTCCTCATCAAAACGGTCCGCCGCAATTTTAAGGCAGGGTTCAATATACCGCCAATTCCGTTCGTCGTCCCGGTTTTTTTCCACCTCCAACACCCCCTCCATGCCAAGAATGGCGGCGAGGGAGGGTTTTTCCTGGGTTTCCAGAATTTGGGATAAAACCGAAATCGCCTTACCATAGGCCCGGGCCGCCTCCTGGTTCACGGCTACGGAGATATCGGAATTGTAGTCTTTAAAACGGACGGCAATCTCCACCTTTCCCCGTCTGCACCGGCCCGCCATATATTCCCGGACCTTTGGTTCTAGGGATGAAAGGTAGGGGGGCAGGTATATGAATAATTCCAAAAAACGGCTGTTGTAGCCCTTTATTTCTACCGAGAGGGAGACCCGTTCATCCTGCCTTTCCTCGTAGGCATACCCGGTCATACTCTTCATTGAGCCCTTCCCGCATAATAACCGACCAGGGTTTTACCGAGCTTCCAATTATCCCCCGCCCCCAGGGTGAGAAAAAGATCTCCGGGTTTAAGCATGTTTTTTAGCGTTTCCACCGCATCCTCCGGTTCATCCACATAATATACCCCATCCCGCAGGGCCTGGGTTTTTTCAAATAAAGTACGTCCCGTAACGCCCCCCCGGTAGGACTCCCGGGCAGAGGCGTATATCTTATGGAGGATCACCACATCCGCCTTTTCCAGGGAAGCGGCGAATTCATCCAAAAGGGAAGCGGTCCTGGTATAGGTATGGGACATAAAACTAACGATGAGCCGGCGATGGGGGTAAAATTCCTTAAGTCCTTCCAGGGTGGCCCTCAAGGCCGTGGGGTGGTGGCCATAGTCATCCATAAAGAGAATCCCGCCGTATTCCCCCACAATTTCCGAACGCCGGCGGCTTCCCCTAAAATCTTCCAGGGCGGAACAAAGCTTTTCCCGCTTTTCCCCGGTCCAGCCCCCCTCGTTTTTTACCAGCGCATCGGTTAAGGCCAGGGCCGCCGCGGCATCCAGGGCGATGTGCCTGCCCGGAAGGCGGAGCAGAAGCTCCCCGGGAAAACCCCGGATCTTCACCCGGAGCCGTTCCCCGGAAACCTGAAAGGAGCAAATGCCAAAATCCCCGGCGGCGCTAAATCCGTAGGGAACAAGCCCTATCCCCCTCCCCTCTCCGGCTATATGCTCCGCTACTTCCCGCGCCCCCGGATCATCGGTACAGTAAATAAGTTCCCCCCCGGGGGGAAGCAGCCGGACGTATTCGATAAAGGCATCCCGGATAGACTGGTAGGTGGGATAAAAATCCTGATGATCCTCCTCCACACTGGTCAGCACCACCCGCCGGGGGTGGAAAGCGAGAAAATGTTTCCGGTACTCGCAGGTCTCCGCCACAAAATATTTATTTCCCAAATTCAGGGTTGAGCGTCCCCCAAAGGAGCTTACCCCGCTGCCCGCCAGGACCTGGGCGGGCAGCCCCACCCCCCGGATCATGGTCCCCGCCAGGGCGGCGGTGGTGGTCTTACCGTGAACCCCCGCTATCCCCGAGGAGTCGAAAGCCGCGGAATAGGCCCCCAGGGCATCGGTATATTTGAGCAGGGGAATACCCCGGTTCCGGGCCTCCGCCATTTCGGGGTTGGTATCAAAGGAATAGGCCGCAGAATACACCACCAGGTCTACTCCGGGGGGTATATGTTCCGGCGCAAAGGACTCGTAATAGGGAATGCCCAGCTCCCGGAGTATCCCGTCGGTGTAAAAAACCTCATCCCGGTCAGAGCCGGAAATGATACCCCCCGAATTTGCCAGCAATTCCGCCAGGGCGCACATCCCCGTACCCTTGATACCGATAAAATAGACCCGTGTCCCGGGGACAAACCCCTTCCCCATATCCATACCCCCATGGTACCCCAGGAATCTTCTCTTTTTCAACCTGTTCCGGATCTATTCCGGCTTTTGTCCAGCGCCATGATCCGGTAATTTCGGGGGCTGTTTGATTCGGGATCGTAAAAATCCAGCCCCTGGGCCCGCAAGGCCATGGTACCACCCTTGTACAAGCCGCCGCCATAGGTTTTATCGTTGAGGATGGCATAGCCAAGCCAGGCGAGGTGGCAACGGATCTGATGCCGAAAGCCCCGGTGGATCTCCAGACGAAAGTATACCTGGTCTTCCCAAGGGATCACCTCCAGGACCTCCGTTTTATAGGGTTTCCCCTGATCCAGGGCGATCCCCCTTCGGAGCTTCCCCCCCCCGGGGACCACCGGCCGCACCTCCCGCCGGCCCGGACCAAAGGGCCGAAAGGCGCTTTGTAGGGTAAAGGGTGCGGGGCCGGGAATGGCCCCCCCCGCCGGGGGTGTTTGGGCATGAGTCCCCCGCCAAATAAGCGCCGGGGGGAAGCCCGGCAGTTCCTCCCGGCTCCCCCGGGAAAGGGCGCCGTATTCCTTGGTGAATAAGCCCTCCCGCTGCTGCCGGGCAATGGCGTCCATGGCCCCCTGGGTTTTGGCAAAGAGGACCAGCCCTTCGGTCTCATAATCCAGGCGGTGAAGGAGCCCCCCCTCGTTGGCCTTTCTGCCCCGGACCTCAAGCACGGCGGGACAACGGCCGGCATACCAAAACAGCAGGATTTGGGCCGAAGGATCCCCCTCCCCTTTCAGGGGGGCTGAATGCCATAGGGGCGGCTTATACACCACCGCATAGGCGGCGGTTTCTTCCAACACCACAGGCTCAGGAGGGGAAAGAATCGAGGGATCAAAAACACCGGCGGACAATTATCCTTTCCCCTTGAGTTTTTTTAGGACTTCAAAAAAACGGGGCGGCAGGGGGGTTTTGAAGATTCGATACCCTTCTTTTCCGGGAAGGTACAGGGCCAGACTTTTGGCGTGGAGCATGAGTCCCGCCTGGGGGAATAACCCATCCTTCCCCCCATAAAGGGGGTCCCCCAGAATAGGGTGTCCTAAATAAGACATGTGGACCCGAAGCTGGTGGGTCCGTCCGGTTTTAGGCCGCAGGAGGACCAGGGAATAATTAAACCAGGAACGGATCACCCGATAGCGGGTAAGGGCCGGCTTTCCCCCGGCCTCGGACACGGTAAAACGCTTCCGGTCCCGGCGGTCCCGGGCGATACGGGTCTCCAAGGTACCGGTATTTTCCGTAAACACCCCCCGGACTATGGCCCTGTAGGATTTTTTCACCCGCCGGGATTTAAACTGATCCGCTAAAAAGGCAAGGGCCTCATCGTCATAGGCGGCGATCATAACTCCGGAAGTATCCTTATCCAGGCGGTGAACGATCCCCGGCCGGAACCCTTCCCCGGAGCCGCCCCGGCTCAACCGCCTATACAAGAGCCCGTTGGCCAGGGTCCCGGAGGCATTTCCCGCTCCGGGGTGAACCACCATCCCCGGGGCTTTATTAAGGACCACCACCCGGTCATCTTCATACAGTATATCCAGGGGTATGTCTTCGGGGATCAGATCCGACGAGGGCGGATCCGACCATAAAAGCTCCAAATCATCCCCGGGTTTTACAAGATGGGAAAGTTTGCCCTCCTTCCCGTTGATCCGTATTTCCAGGATCCGCGCTTTAATTTGGGAACGGTTCAACAACTTAAGCCGCTCCGCCGCGTAACGGTCAAGCCTGAGTCCGCCGGAAACTTCCCCCCCTACCCTGCCGGAATAATGGGGCAATCAGGGTTCCCCGTTTTCGGGAAGGACCTCAACTCCGGTTTCGGTATCCGTTTCAGGCCAGGGACGCCGTATGATTATGGGACTTCCATCGGGCAAATTGCGTCTTTCCTCTTCGGCCTTATTTCTTTTGTACCGGACAATAAAATGGTCCACCAGGGAAATGAGGACAGAACCGGCCGCCGCCGCGCCGATGGTTATGAACCGCTGCTTGGCATTCATCTCTACCCCTCCGTCGGACCGCCGTATCGGCCAGGGAGCATAGCGGGTATCCCAGCTATTATTGGCGAAGCGAACGGTGTCCGTGGTAAAGGTTGCCAAAAGAAGGGTAAAGGGAAATGAACCGAAGGCGACTATCTCGGCCCGGCGGAGGTCCTTTGCCCATTGGGGGAAGGTACTGGTATCAAATTCCACGGAGGGCATCACCGTCGTGGTGCTGGAAGAAGTCTGGGCATATACGGTGAGGTTCAGAGAAAAAACTACAAAAAATAACGCCCAGCCCAAACCCCGGTTGGTTTTTGGACCGGCCTGGAAATATCTCAAGAGAAAAAATACTCCCCTTTTGCTCATGGCCTTCGTTCTCCAAACAGCGCGGTTCCTATCCGTAAAAGCGTCGCCCCTTCTTCCAGGGCGATCTCAAAATCATTGGACATACCCATGGATAGGCACGACCAATCACAACCGGGAAAACGGATCCGTAATTGGTCCCGGGCCGATACCAAAGAACGAAAAGAACCGCGAATAAGCTCCTTATCCTCCGTAAAAGGGGCCATGGTCATAAGCCCCCCAATGGTAAGATTTGGAAATGATAATACCCGTTCCGTTGCCCTAAACAGGTGTTCCACATCGGGGTAACCGGCTTTGGAAGCCTCCCCGGTATGTAACTCCAATAAGACCATTAAAGGCTGTTCTCTTTTAAGAGTCAAGGTCCCCAGCTCGGTAATGAGTTCATCCCGGTCCACCGATTGGATACAGTCAAACAGGGCAAGGGCGGCCTTGGCCTTATTCCGCTGAAGGGAACCTATCATGTGGAGTTCCGTCCGGGGATGATCCTGTTTAAAGCCGGGAAACTTTCTTCCCGCCTCCTGAACCCGGTTCTCCCCAAAAAGCCGGATCCCCCCCTGCCAGGCTTCTTCCAGGGCATCCCGTTCATGGAATTTGGATACCGCCATCAAGCGGACTTCCCCGGGATCCCGGCCTACCCGTATGCAAACTTCGTGGATCCTTTCATACAGGCGCCGCAGCGCTTCGGCGATAGCCATCATATCCTCCCGGATATATCTTCCAAGGTCCGTGCCAGGGTGATAAAATCTTCGTACCCTAGGGCCTCGGCCCGTTTGTTGGGATCAATACCGCTGGCCGCAAACACGGTCATACAGAACTCCTGAACCCTTTCTTTAGTACCCAGGGCGTCTTTGTTTATTATACCGGATAATACAAAATTTTGCAGGTTATTTCTAAGGGTCTTTCGCCGGGAAGAAAAAAGACTTCGGACCAGGGCGTTGAAAAAAACCGGGCGCCTGCCGGGGACCCTATCGGTCCTCAGGTCCAGACGAACCCCCTGGGATTCCACCTTGGGGATGGGATAAAAGGAAGCGCCCTTGAGGATCATAAGGGGGGTTATGGTATACACCGAAGCGCAGAGTACGGAAAAGGAGGAATAATCCTTTGAGAGTGGGGAGGCGAGCATACGGTTCGCCGTTTCCCGCTGCAGGGTAACCACCATCCGTTTAAAAAAACAACGGCCTTCAATAAAATCAGCCAAAAGAACCGCCCCTATATTATAAGGAAGATTCCCCAACAAAAAGGGGGCAGGGTCCTTTACCGTTTTCCAGGTTTTAAGCACGTCCCCCTCTACCAGCGTGAAATTGGTATGGTCCTTAAAGAGGTCTTTTAAAATAAGGCTAAAGCCCCGGTCAATTTCAAAGGCCGTTACCGCGGCCCCCCGTTCCAGGAGCCCCCCGGTCATTGCCCCCAGGCCGGGACCAATCTCCCACACCGCATCCCCCTGCTTAATTTCCAGGGCATCCAGGAGTTTTTCCCGCGCGCCGGGGTTAATAAGAAAATTTTGGCCGAATTTTTTTCGCATCCCCAGCCCCTGTTCATCGAGAAAAGCGGAAAGGTTCCGGGCCGAATCATAATTAATCAAGGGGGACAATTTTTTCCCTCAGGAGGGCAAAATGGTTTTGCATATAGAGCAGACCCAAGACCAAAACGAGACTTGCGCCTGCCAAAATAGCCGGGGATACCCCTTCTATCCCCGGGATCCGGGAGGCCAGGAAGGCGGTACCCCCCAAGAGATCGTATAGCGCGGAGAGGACCGGATCCAAAAGGCCCGTAAGGGGGGGCAGAAAAAAACTTACCCCCAAATAGACGATGGCCAGGATCATAAAAAGGGTAGACAGGGGAACAATGCCCAGGCCCGCCCCGATGCCCCCGGGCCGTATGACCCCAAAGGCGGCGGCGCTTACCGCGGCAGTGGCGATAAACGCCCCCAGAGAAGCCGATACGGGCCCGGCGAGGATCTCGGGGAGTTTACCCCGGATAAGATCGTGGACAGCCTCGCCGGCTATAAGGATACCCCCCAGGGCAAGATAGGACAGCATAAAGGAGAGGGTGTCCCCCGATGAGGGATCCAGGACGATTTGAATCAGGAAAGCCAGCCCTAAAAGGGGGACCGGCTGCCGGGGAAAGGCCCCTAAAACCGCGGCGCTTCCCAGGAGGTACATAATAGCCGCCCGCACCAGAGAGGGCTGGGGACCCACCAGGTACACGTAGAGCAGGATGAAAAAGGACCCCGCCAAAGCCGCGGCCCGTATGCCCAGGGGTTTTTTCAGTAAGAAGGCTATCAAGGCGGATACGATGGCCAAATGCATCCCCGAAAGGGCCAATACATGGGAACATCCCGCGGCTTTAAAAAGCTCCGAGACCGTCGAATCCAGATGGTCCTTCACTCCAAGGATAAGCGCCGAAGCCAAACCGCCCCAGGGGGAAGGGCCAAATTTTTCCAGAACCTCCATGCGGATCCCGGTGCGAAACTGTTCCACCGGCGGCGCGGTTCCCAACAAAAAAACCGCTCCCACCCGGAACAGGGGAGCCCCGGTTTGAAACCCCATTCCTCCGCCGCCTGGGGAGGCTATGAAGGAACCTTCCACATATACCGGCGCCGCCCTGCCGAATTCCTTTAACCGGGGGATGGCCCCGGCGGGGAAAAACACCAGAACCCTGCCCCGGGCGGAAGTCCGAATGCCGCCGATCCCGGACGCGCCGGATACCTTAAGATACCCCATGCCCCGGCCGTCGTTAAAGGCCCGGGGATCATCCAGCAGGGTTCCGGTAATTCCCCGTACCCTTTCCCGGGGAAGCCCCAGCTTCAGTTCCGAAGCGGTGTTTATGATCCTTACCGTAAAACCAAGGGAAAGCCCCACCGACAGAGCGGTAACATAACGGCAGATTTTCCTGAAACGATAGCCCGTTTCACGGTCCCCCAAGAGCCATGGGGGACTCTCCCCCAGGACGCGAAACAGGCCAATCAGGGCGCATAAAATCAGGACCCCTCCCAGGATCCAGGGAACCCCTACCGGGAAGTATACCCCGGCTAAGCCGTAATAAGCCCCCAGGGCGCCCAAAACAGCGTATATCACCGGAGAACGGATAAAAGCAGCTGCCATTCCCTTACCGTCCTCAATTTAGTCATACCCCTAAAAAAACCACACCGGCCCCCGGAGTCTCCATGGTAATGCTTCATTTTTTCCTCCTCCGTACTATAAGGGCATTCTCCTCCACACCGCTTCAATAGTTCCCGGTTTTCATGATCGGAAACTTCCGTTTGGGAATCCTCCCCCCTTGAGGCTGTTTCAAAAGTCGGTTAGTTTTGAAGCAACCCTATGTTACTATACCCCGGGACAGCAGGCCTGTCAAAAGGAGTTTACCATGGCCCTCTTGGAGCCGCTTATACTATTTGGTGTCCTTTTTCTTCCCGGGATAGGTTTTGTATCCCCGGGCCCCCTGGTTTTTTCGGTAAACCGGGAATTAAGCCGTATGGTGGTCCATAATATACCGTCCCTGGCCCTCATCTGGTATATAGTGGGGCTGACCGGGAAGCACCCCATCCCCAAACCCGGGAGCCGGGATCTGAAAACCGCCCTTATCGCCTTTTTTGGGCTCCTGGCTGTCGGATTCTGCGCTTCCCTGGCGCTCCTCCCCTTTGCGGACCTCCTGGTACGTTTATCCATAGAGCCCCCCAAAACTTTCTTACAATGGGCGGTGATGATCCCCTCGGTCCTTAGTTCCGCTTATATGGAGGAAAGTTATTTCCGGTTTTATCTTCTCACCCGGCTTGAGGACATGGAACTGACGCCGGGGAAGGGGGTGTTTTTTTCGGTTTTTTTGTTTTCCCTCTGCCATATCTATGAGGGGATCCCGGGGGTATTAAACGCGGCTTTGGCGGGGACTTTTTTATCCCTGCTTTTTTTAAAGTACCGTTCCGTCCATGGTTTAGCCTGGGCCCACGGAGCCTACAACGCGGCGGTGTATATCACCATAGGGGTCTTTTCATTGGGTTGATACCTCCCGCCGCTCCCCGCCGCCGCCCAGGGCTATCCACCGGGTCTCCCAGGGTTCCAGGGTAAGGGGTCCCAGGGACCGTATGGCCGGGTCCTGGGGGGTAAAGCGGGCCGGAAGCGGCCCCAGGTTCTGCATACAGAGGACCCACCGGCCCCCGGGACCGGGTCCCCGGAGAACTGCAAAAACCGGCCCCGCTGCTTCGGGTATACGGTGGGGAACTTCCGGGCTTAGGGTTTGCTCGGAACCCCGGAATTCCAGCAGCCGGGAAAGGCCCCGGTACACATGGTACCTAAGCGAGGCGGGATCCTCCAGTTCCTTTTCCACCCGGTCCAGGGGAGGTTTCTCCCGGTTAATGGCCCGGTTAGAACCGAGCAGGGCCGGTCCCTCTTGCCAGGCCAGGGAACCTATCCAGCTGTGGAAGTATATGGCCGGCAGTCCCGGCAGGGCTAAAAGCACTCCCTGGGTGGCAAGGAAGGCCCGTGCCCTGAGTTTTACGGCCTCCCCCTTCGGGAGATCCCTCCCCAGGGTTTCCGGGGCCACCACCTCCACATAGGAACAGTTCAACTCATAGGGGATGGGGCCTTCGGCGCCGCTCTTGTAGGAAACCAGGGCCCCCCGTTTCTTCGCCTCTTCGATGGTGGCGGCAAAGGCGGCCTTATCCACCAGGCCCTGGGCCGGCGTAAGGCCTACCCCGTCGTGGCTGGCGAGAAAGTTGAGGAACACCCCGCCTTCCCGGGGAACGGCCAGGTTTCCGGCCCAGGCCCTCAGCGGGCCCGCGTCGGCGGATAGGGCGGCGTGGAGCACCAGCGGGGGCAGGGCGAAGTTGTATACCAGGTGGGCCTCGTCGCCCTGACCAAAGTAGGAGATGTTCTGTTCATGGGGCACGTTGGTTTCGGTGAGGATCCGGAGATCCAGACCCAAAAGATCGATCACCGCTCGGAGAAGCCGTACCACGGCATGGGTTTTGGGGTGATGGATGCAGGAGGTCCCCGGCTCTTTCCATAAGTAGGCGATGGCATCCAGCCGGACTATCCGGGCTCCCCGGCGGTAATATTCCATAAATATCCGGATAAATTCAAGTAAAACTTCGGGATTTGAAAAGTCATAATCCACCTGATCCGCGCTGAAGGTGGTCCAGACATGGACCGGGGAACCGTCTTTTTTGGTAAAGGGGGTAAGGAGGGGATGGGTCCGGGGACGGACCACGGCGGAATAGTCAAAGTCCGCCGGTTTGGTAATATACCACCCCCCATATTCCTTTTCCCCGGTCAAAAAACACT
The DNA here is from genome assembly GCF_046533115.1 of Treponema sp. TIM-1. Taxonomy (NCBI): domain Bacteria; kingdom Pseudomonadati; phylum Spirochaetota; class Spirochaetia; order Treponematales; family Treponemataceae; genus Treponema; species Treponema sp. TIM-1. The sequence goes on along the minus strand of NZ_JAJQRC010000003.1, from coordinate 129,524 downwards.
GAAACCACCGGCTTTGCACACTGCCGTGGTTAAGGACAAAATCAAAAACCGGCTTAAAATGCCGGCCCAGTTCCTGTATATCCTCCCAGAGGCCGAACCGGGGATCCACTTCCCGGTAATCGATCACCGAAAAGCCGTCGTCCGATGAATAGGGATGAAAGGGAAGCAGATGAAGATAGGTAAAGGCCCCCCGGTTCCACCGGGCGAGGAACCGTCCCAGCCGGACCAGACCCCGTTCCCCGGTTCCGCCTTCTTCCGGGGGGGAAAGCATATCCCCGTAGGTGATGAGCAGTACATCCGAGGCGGTAAACGGGGCACGAGGAGAAGCTACTTCCCGTTTACCGGGACTTTCCTTCCCGATCCCCTGTTGGAGGATCTCCAAAACTTTTGGATAAACCTTTTCTCCCACCGAAGGGCCGTAGATAAAAACCAATAGCTCCTGGATCTTTTCTTTCATAAAAATACAAACCCTTAGGGACGGTTGACCATAAGTTTCCCTCGCTGGCCCGTTAATTCCAGGTAGGCCAATTCCGCCAAGCCGAATCCCGCGTTTTTGGTAAAATCCTTGGCGTATTCATCGTAAAGCATATCCTCGTACATCTCTCCCGCAAAACCGCCGTCAAGGAATTCCGATTTTTGTATGGTTTTCCGCATCCCCGTAAGGATGGTCTTAACCAAAAAAGTTTCCAGCGCCTCGCATTGTTCGTAGAGTTTATCGGTCTTGTCCACCATGGTTTTTTTGTTTCCGGGGGAAGAGAGCTCGGAGGAAGCCCCGGGAGAGGCGGCCTTTTCCAGGGCTTTTTCCAGAATTCCGGAAAAAGCCGGGCCTTCCGCCTGATCCGCGGAAAAACTGTCTCGGATCTGCCCCGCAGCGGCGGGCATATGCCGGGTATTATCCAGATAAAAAGAACCGATCGATTCGATACCCATCTATTATTCCTCCCCCTTACCTTTTAAGGCTGGTGGCGGTTCCCAGCATATTATCGCTGGTCTGGATAGTCCGGGAATTAAATTCATAGGCCCGCTGGGCCACAATAAGGTCTACCATCTCCCGGACCACCGATACATTGGACATTTCAAGAAATTTATGGTATATCTTCCCCATTCCGTCGTATCCGGGCCGCCCGGGGATGGGATCCCCCGAGGCTTCGGTGATTTTAAACAGATTCTCCCCGACCGCCGTGAGCCCCACCGGATTGGGGAAACGGTAGAGTTCAACCTGTCCCACCTCGACTTCCACGGGATCCGCGTTGTCATCATACCCCGGAACCTTTACCGATACTCGGCCGTCCTGGGTAACATTGATGGTCTGGGGAAGGAACCGTTCGGGCATGATGATGTCCGGCAGCAGCCAGTACCCGTTGGAGGTAACCATCCGGCCGTCGGAATCTACCTCAAAGGCGCCGTTCCGGGTATAGGCCCAGCTTCCATCGTACATCTGGACACGAAAAAAGCCGTCTCCCACAATGGCCATATCAGTAACGTTTTCCGTACTCTGGGGCGCCCCCTGGCTAAACATCCGCTGGGTGGCGGCAAGTTTGACCCCGTGACCCATCTGGATCCCCACGGGCACCACCGTTTCCTCCGTGGCGGGGGTCCCCGCGGTTTTGACGGTCTGATAGAGCAGATCCTCAAAATCCGCCCGCATCTTCTTATACCCCGCGGTATTTACGTTGGCCAGGTTATTGGAAATGGTGTCAATATTGGCCTGCTGGCCTATCATGCCGGACGCGCCGGTCCATAAACTTCTTACCATAAATGCTCCTCAGCTTAAATCCATCTATGCCGTTTTTACCCGACCCGGGCAACCTGATTGATCAACGTCCCCAGCATGGAATCGCTGGTTTGCACGGCCTTTTGATTGGCCTCATAGGCCCGGTTTACCTCTATCATCCGGACCATCTCTACCACCGGGTCCACGTTGGAGGCTTCCACAAAACCCTGGACCACCCGGGGACGGTTTCCCGGTTCTATGACCCGGGCATCCCCGGAGGTCTCGGTGGAACGGTAGAGGCTGGAGCCCTGTTTTTCCAGGTACCGGTCCAGGTCAAATTCCACCAGTTGCAGGGTATCCAGCAGGACCGCCTCTCCCCAGGTATTATCCTCCCGGGAGATCATCAGGGAGGGATCATCGGCGTACTCCGCATTGATCCACACCCGCCCGTCCTTATCCACCTGAAAATTATTGGCCTTTACCCTGATGGGGCCCTGTTCCCCCAGGACGGGGTAGCCTTCTTTGGTTTCCAGGAACCCTTCTTTTCCCAGTTGAAAAGAACCGTTCCGGGTGTACCGTTCCCCCCAGGGGGTGGCGATGGTAAAAAAGCCTTTCCCGTCCATGGCCAGATCAAAATCGCTTTGGGTTTCCTTCATGGCCCCCTGCTGAAAATCGGTGAACAGCTCGTTCACCTCCACCCCGGTTCCCAGTTTACCCATAATAGGCGCGGCATCCCCGGAACCAAAGGGATGGCGGTATACCCCGTCGTCGTTCATCCGCCGCAGGAGGAGTTCCGGAAAGGCCTTAAATGAGGTCACATCCCGCTTATAGCCGTCCACATCCACATTTGCCAGATTATTCGCCACCGCGTCCAGCCGCCATTGCTGGGCCCGCATGCCGCTGGCGCCGGTATACCATCCTCTAACCACCTGCAACCTCCGTTCCGAACCTCGGTTTGCGCCTCGGCCCTAGGCTAAATATCGGCAAAAAATACCGGTCCCTTAAAAAAATTCCCCGGGTCATTGCATAGCCCCCTCATTCCCGGTACCATGGTCTGGTATGAAACAAAACAGCTTGTCTCCGGTCAATTACCGGCCCTCTTCCCAGGCGGGACAGGGGGCGGTTTTGTTATGCGCGTTGTTTTGGAGTACCAGCGGTTTGTTTATCAAACTGATAGACTGGCATCCCATAATTATCGCGGGATTACGGAGTTTTGTGGCCGCCCTTTTTATGCTGGCAATCCGATTTCTCTTTCCCCGGAGGGGAAAAGGGAAAAACAAACCCTTCCCCCTGGTGGCCGGCGGCCTGGCCTATGCCCTCACCATGATATGTTTTGTGATTGCCAATAAGCTCACCGCTTCGGCCAACGCGATCCTATTGGAGTACAGTGCCCCGGTTTGGGCGGCCCTTTTGGGGTGGTTTTTGATAAAGGAAAAACCCCGTTGGGAACATTGGCTTGCCCTGGCTTTGGTTATGGGAGGACTTTATCTATTTTTTAAAGACGGCCTGGCAGGCGGCTCCCTTCTGGGGGACGGCATCGCCGTTCTGGCGGGGATCTTTTTCGGGGCCAATTCGGTCTTTATGCGGATGCAAAAAGAGGGCAACCCCTCGGATACCATGCTGGTCGCCCATATCATCACCTCCCTGTTCTGTCTGCCCTTCCTGGTAATCTTTCCTCCGGTTTTTACGGCGCAAAGCATCAGCTCCATCCTTTTTATGGGGATCATCCAAATCGGCTGCGCCTCCCTGCTTTTTGCCTATGGGATAAAACGGGTCCCCGCGGTACAGGCCATGCTCACCGCCATGGCCGAACCCATCCTTAACCCCGTATGGGTACTCCTCGTGACCGGGGAAAAACCCTCCCTTTCCGCCCTCATGGGGGGAGGCGTCATTGTGGCGGCGGTACTTATCTCGACCCTGGTCGGCAAAAACCGGGAACGGCGGGAAGCGGGTTAAACCTATCCCCGGACCTTCCTTTAGTCCGCCCAGGCGCGGCTCCGTCCCACGGCCTTATGCCAGCCCGCGAGCAGGGCCTCCCGCTCCCCGGTTTCCATCCGGGGGATGAATTCGGTATCCCGTTTCCACCGGGCGCGGATCTCGTCCAGGTCTTTCCAGATCCCCACGGCAAGCCCCGCGAGGTAGGCCGCCCCCAGGGCGGTGGTTTCCCGGATCATCGGCCGCTGGATCACCGCCCCGGAGATATCCGCCTGGAACTGCATAAGAAAGGCGTCCCGGCTGGCGCCGCCGTCAACCTTCAGTTCGCTTAGTTTGGTCCCCGTATCCTTTTCCATGGCTTTAAGCAAATCAAGGCTCTGGTAGGCGATGGACTCCTCCGCCGCCCGGATAATGTGGTACCGTTTGGTTCCCCGGGTAATGCCGATAATACAACCCCGGGCATACATATCCCAGTAGGGGGCCCCCAGGCCGGTAAAGGCCGGAACCAGGTATACCCCCCCGCGTTCGGTACCTTACCGGCGTAATATTCGCTGTCGCTGCTTTCGGTGATGAACCGCATCTCGTCCCGCAGCCACTGGATCACCGCGCCTCCCACAAATACGCTGCCCTCCAGGGCATAGTCGACCTTATCGGTGGGACTGGCGGCGATAGTGGTGAGCAGGCCGTTTTTGCTTTCACAGGGCTCCCTGCCGGTATGCATCAACAGGAAACACCCCGTACCATAGGTGTTTTTGGCCTCCCCTTTTTTAAAACAGCACTGCCCAAAAAGGGCCGCCTGCTGATCCCCCGCGGCCGCGGCAATGGGGATCTCCACCCCCTGAATATTCGCCGTACCGTAGACACAACTGGAGGGCCGGACTTCCGGCAGACAGGCCCGGGGGATGTCGAGTCTTTTTAAAAGGGTATCGTCCCAATCCAGTTTATGAATATCGTAGATCATGGTGCGGCTGGCGTTGGTATAGTCGGTTACGTGGATCCCCCCGTTGGTCAGTTTCCAGATAAGCCAGGTGTCCACGGTACCAAAGAGGATCTCCCCTTTCCGGGCTCGTTCCCGCGCCTCCGGAACATGATCCAAAATCCATGTTATTTTGGTCCCGGAAAAATAGGCGTCCGGCACCAGCCCGGTGGTCTTCCGGATGTGATCCCCCAAGCCTTCCTGTACCAGGGCATCCACGATATCCGAGGTACGCCGGCACTGCCATACGATGGCGTTGTAGATGGGCCGGCCGGTCTGTTTATCCCAGAGTACGGTGGTTTCCCGCTGATTGGTAATGCCGATGGCGGCGATATCCCCGATGGACACCCCGTGTTGGGTAATCAGCTCCATCATCACCGCGTATTGGGAAGAATAGATCTCCATGGGGTCATGTTCAACCCAACCCTCCCGGGGGTAAATCTGGGCAAATTCTTTTTGGGCAAGGCCGATCATATGCTGTTCCCGGTCAAAGAGGATCGCCCGGGAACTGGTGGTTCCCTGATCCAAGGCCAACACATATTTTCCCATATCACCACTCCTTTAGCCGCTGCGGCTGTTTTCATACCTCCGGCGGTTTCAAAACTTTAGTTTTGCAAACCGGCCCATTAAAAGTTAAATTCGTAAGAATCCATGTGGTATTCTTCTTTTAAAGCCTTGATGGTTTTTTTGAGGCTTTCGTTCAGGGGAACCCCCGTATCCTTCCGGGAAAGCCAGGCCAGATATTCCTTTTCACCGGCGGTATAGATCCGGTCTTGACCGGGCATTTTTTCCGATGCCCGGAGTTCCCGCAGAATATCCCCGGTGGTTTTTTTGAATTGTTCCGGCTCCACAAAGGCCGCGATATCAATGGCGATAAAAAAATGGCCCAGGTGATAGGGAACTTTTTTACCCGAAGGATCAAAGCCGTTCAGGGCCTTCAGGAACTGTCCCTGTTGGAGGGCGGCGGAGAGGATCTCCACCACGGTGGCATAGCCGTACCCCTTATAACCGGCGGTTTCGTCCCCCAGGCCGCCCAGGGGCGCCAAGGCGGAGGTCCCCGCGGTCAGCCCCTCCAGGGCTTTGGCGGGATTGGTTTCGCTGCTGCCGTCCCGGTTGACCACCCAGCCCTGGGGCATGGTTTTGTTGATCCGGTTATAGTGTTCAATTTTCCCCCGCTGGGAGACTGAGGTGGCGCAGTCCAGCACAAAGGGAAAGTCCTCGTCCGTGGGCATTCCCACGGTCAGGGGATTGGTACCCAGCATATTTTCGATTCCAAAGGTGGGCGCGATGGAGGGCCTGGCATTGGTTCCCGTGATACCTATCATCCCCGCCTGGGTGGCCATGGTAGCGTAATAACCGGCAATGCCGTAATGGGTAGAGTTGCGTACCGCCACCATGCCCATGCCGTATTTTTTTGCCTTGTCGATGGCCATCTGCATGGAGCGTTTCCCGATCACCTGGCCCATACCGTCATGACCGTCGACTACCGCCGTGGTAGGTCCCTCCCGGACCACCTCGAAATGGGTACGGGGGTTCTGGATGCCGTCCTTGATCCTATCTATATAAATAGGCTTGAACCGCCCCACCCCGTGGGAATCAATACCCCGCTTATCCGACTCGATCAATATTTCAGCACAGACCGCCGCATCCTCAGGGGGTACTCCGACTTTTATGAACACGTCTTTCATAAAAGCTTCCATTTTATCAAAACTTTCGTACGTAAGCTGAACCATGGTTCCTCCTAAAAAAAATACAGCAAAATAACCTCCCGGCTATTTTGCTGTACTCTTAATCTCTTCAGCAAATAGAATTTTCCAAACTACTTTAAAAAACACCTAATATAAGTATACTACGGATATCCTTTCCTTGCAAGGGATAACCGTAAAATTTTAAGCAATTCACCGGCCCGCACTGATTATCCCCGGCACCGGTTTCAAAAACCCTTGAGTTTTAAAGCCGATACAAGTTCCATATTGGAGGAAGACACCGATACCGCCCCCGCCTCCAGGACCTGCCGTACATCCTCCGGGTCCGAAACAAGCCCCCCGGCAATCACGGGTTTATTGATTATTTTGACGATCCGGCGGATTACCTTGGGTATAACCCCGGGTAAAATCTCAACCGCGTCTGCATAATCCAGGGGAAACTGTTTTTCGATGTTGAGGAGGGACAGGGAATCCAGCACAAAAAACCGCTGTACCGCTAAAAGCCCCCGGGATTTGGCGCGTTTAAGCAGATTCGTTTTGGTGGATAGGATCCCGTCCGCCCGGGTATTTTCCGCGATAAAATCAACGACAATATCCCGGGAGGTCAATCCGTCAATAAGGTCGATATGTACCAGGGCGATTTTTCCCGCGTCCTTGATTTTCGCGACAATGCCGGGGATACTCAGGATATCGCCGAAAAGCACAAACATGAGCCTGCCACCTCCCAGGATGCTTTTCTCAAGCCCATCCATAGACTTTACCGCCAGGATTACCGGGGTACGGTGAAGAACCTCATAAAAAAATTCCGGGGAGGCGATGTCTTTTTTCTTTATCAATATATTCTGCATCTAAAATACCGGATATATCATTATGCCGGAAATCCTGGTCTGTCAACAGCGGCGGGGCATAATAAGCCAGGTTACGCTGGAAGCATAGGATTAACCCCGAACCACACGAAAAACACGCTCCTTTTGTTCAAAACGTTTTCTTATTCGTGAGGTTCGGGGTTAAATTTCATCTCTCCTTAAGAGCCCTGCGTAACATGAGTTAAATAACCCGGGCCGCTACCACCGTATTAGATATGGCGAAGAGGGTTACCACCAGGGCATTAATAAATGCCCCGGTCCAAATTGACCCGGTTGCCCGGAAAAAGATTCTGGAAACAACCGCCGCTACCGGAAGGATAAACAAAAGCCCCCATAGCAGCACTCCGGCCAAGGCTGCGGTGATTTTTCCCCCGGTAAAGGGAATGAACTGGAAAACCTTGACGCCGGTATTCATCAGGGCGATATAGTCAATCAGATGCAGGACCAGGAGCCCGCCAAAACTGGCTATGACAATGAGCAGTATGTTGATCCCTTCCTTTTGATTGTTGATCCGGGTAAAGGTATTTTGACTCATGGCGCTTACCAGAAAAAAGAAAAGAAAGGACGGCAGATACCTCAGATAGATGCTCCATTTGGGAGGAGTAAGGGTTTTGATGCTCAAGGTAAAGAAACGGAAATCGGTTTTAAAAAAGTAATCGCAGAAGGTCAACATAAAATAACCCGCCGCAAATACACAGACCGCCAATACCGCTGCCCGGAACACACCCTGACCGGAAAGTTTTATTCCCATGTTTTCAAAGGTACATCCGGCTTTTTTTGCAAAGACCTTGAATACAAAAAGATAAAGGGCGACGGTGATTATTCCGGTAAGGAAATTGAGCACAAAAATCCCGTTAACACAGGGCAGGGGGAAAACCGCACTTGCGGGCATGAGTATTTTGACTGCCCTTCCCGAAGACAGGATATCGATGGAATAACCCACCGCCCAGTTGTACAAGAGCGGCGCCGGAATGAGGCCTATAATAAAAATTATGATATACCGAAGCCTGCTCTTGCCGTCGGTGACGGTGGTAAGCCCCTGGGGTTCGGCTTGTTTTATGGCGTCGAAATATGCGGTTTTCAGCAGCACGAGGCCAAGGGAGGTGATAAATACAAAAAAGGCTATCATGGAAATACCCGTCCCCAGCTGCTTGGCAAACCAACTTTGGGGAACAGAGGCAAGTTTACCTCCGGTCAAGGTAATATCAAAAAAGTCCACCACATTCCCTACCGCTCTCCCGCTAAAATGAATCATGGGGTGATCGTGGGGTGGTTGATAAACTATCCTGAATTTTCCTTGTTTCGCGGCGTTGACGGCAGCCGCACGGTCCAGGGGGACCTTCTCTCCGTAGGCATAGTAGGTATCATATTGAAAATCGGTGAATCCCATTCCCGCCTGGGCAATCTTGGTGGTATTGAGGTCGCTTCCCTTCACGGTTCCCCACATGCTTAACGCCCATTCATCAAACTGTCCGTATACCGAACCCATATTGATAGGCCAGGGCGCCAACAGGGCATTACCGTCACCATCAAGGGAAAACGCCTGGGAGGTGGGCAGTACCGCGATGGGGACCACGATATCGGGGTTGGTTTCCCGTAATTGCCAGGCCTTCGCGGCCCCCGCCTGGATAGTGGACCCGCCCATGGAATGACCCACCATACCAACCCTGGAAGAATCGGCGTAGGGCAGGGTACCGATATATTGCAGCGCCGCATAGGTACCCATATCGACATTAATCGGGTCGATCCTTTCATCGGGGAAAGTTGATCCTCCATGTCCATAGGCGTCTATGGACATAACGATGAAACCCCGTTTTGAAAGTTCCACGCAGTTTAAGTCCTGTACTTCGGCGGTATTGTTATACCCATGACAGGAGATAACCACCGGGGCGGGATTTGCCACGCTTGCACTTTTAGGCACATACAGCAAAGCCCTCATTTCCGCACCGTCCCCGGTAACATACTTGATATCGTGAATTTTGACAGATCCGGCGCTGGTATGGGCTATATTTGCGATAATCCCGCCGGCCAAGATCATTATCAGCGCAATGATCATCACTTTAATAACACCATCATTTTTTTTAGACATACCCTTTCTCCTTCTCCGCTTTGTTTCTTTCCGGCATTACCACCGGCTTTTCTCTGATCCTCTTTATCCAAGAGACAATAAAAAATGGGCATGGCAAACCTTTTGGCTGCCATGCCCATCTCTTATTCTCTTGAGCACATTACATTTTAGAGGAACATGTTAAAATAATTATAGCAGGGAACAGGCGCTTGTCAAGAAAAATTTTTTTAAATTTTAAATTTAAAAAAGAGGCTGTTTCAAAACCCGGGCGCGTTTCGTCAACGGATCAGCATCGCGTCCCCGTAGCTGAAAAACCGGTACCCCTCCCGTACCGCCTGGGCATAGGTGTCCAGGATTTTTTCCCGGCCTGCAAAGGCCGCGGCCAGCATCAGCAGGGTGGAACCGGGGGTGTGGAAATTGGTAAAAAGGGCGTCCACCACATTAAAGGAATAGCCCGGGTAAATAAAGATCGAGGTGCTCCCCTCCCCCCGTTCCAGCCGGCCTTCCCTCCAGGCCGATTCCAGGGTACGGACCGTGGTGGTTCCCACCGCGACGATCCTCCGTTTTTCCGCCTTGGCCCGCTCTATCTTATCCGCCGCTTCTTCGCCGATGGAAAAAAGTTCCTCGTGCATGGGATGGTCTTCGATATTTTCGGTCCGCACCGGCAGGAAGGTTCCCAACCCCACATGCAGGGTGATATAAGCCGTCTCCATCCCCGCCGCTTCCAGCCGCCCCAGCAACTCCCGGGTAAAATGGAGCCCTGCGGTGGGGGCCGCCGCGGAACCGGGGGGCCCGGCATAGACCGTCTGGTAACGCTCGCTGTCACCGGGGGTATCCTCCCGCTTGATATAGGGCGGCAGGGGGATATGGCCGTACCGGTCCAGCCAATCATCATCAATGATCCGGTCAAACCGGAGAAACCGGAATTCCCCCTCGGCCCCGGTGATTTCCGCGGTAACTCCGCCGGCAAACACGTAACGGCTCCCGGGACGGCGGCGGTTTGAGCGCTGAACCAGGGTTTTCCAGGTCAGGACATCCACTTTGGTAAGGAGGAGGAATTCCACCCGGGCGCCGGTTTTTTCCGCCGTTCCCGGCAGCCGGGCCTTGCGGACCCGGGAATTATTAAACACCAGCAGAGACCGGGCTTCCAAAAGCTCCGGCAGTTCCCCCACAAGGTGATGGGCGCAATGCCCCGTCCCCCGGTCCAGCACCAAAAGCCGGCTCTGTCCCCGTTCCGCCGGAGGATACTGGGCGATGAGGGCCGGGGGAAGATCAAAAAAGAAAGCCCGGGTCTTCATGGTTTTTGGGGGAAAGGTTCAGATGTTCATAGGCCCGGGCCGTTACCACCCTGCCCCGGGGGGTACGCTGGAGCAGCCCCGACTGGATAAGGTAGGGTTCGTAGTAATCCTCCAGGGTGTCCACCGCCTCCCCTACGGAGATGGCCAGGGTTTCCGCCCCCACCGGCCCGCCGTTATACCGCTCTATGATGATCCTGAGGATCTCTCGGTCATGCCGTTCCAAACCCAGGGAGTCGATCTCAAGCCGTTTAAGCCCCTCCGCCACCACCCCCCGGGTAATGGCGGCCTTTCCCATAACCTGGGCAAAGTCCCGCATCCGCCGCAGGAGCCGGTTCGCCACCCGGGGGGTTCCCCGGGCGGAAGCTGCCAACAGGGCCGCGGCGTCATCCTCAATGGCGGTCTTGAGGATCCCTGCGGAACGGCGGACTATGGCCTCCATGTCGGCCCGCTCATAAAAGGAAAAACGGCAGGTGATACCGAAACGGCTAATCAGGGGGCTTGAAACATTCCCTGCCTTGGTGGTGGCCCCCACCAGGGTAAAGGGGGGTATGGGGATCCGGATGGTCCGGGCGCTGGGTCCCTGGCCGATGATCCAGTCCAACTCATAGTCCTCCATGGCGATATAGAGCATCTCCTCAATGGCGGGCCTAAGCCGGTGGATCTCGTCGATAAAAAAAACCGTTTTTTCCGTCACCGTGGTGAGGATCCCCGCCAGGTCCTTGGGCTTATCCAGGGCCGGGGCGGAAGTTACCTTAAAGTCGACCTCCAGTTCCCGGGCCACCACCTGGGCCAGGGTCGTTTTTCCCAGCCCCGGTGGACCGATGAGGAAAAGATGATCCAGGCTCTCGTTCCGGGCCCTGGCGGCGGAGATAAAAACCCCCAGGTTTTCCTTCATCGCTGCCTGGCCCAAAAATTCCCCCAGGCTCCGGGGCCGCAGGGATAGATCCCCCTCATCTCCGGTCTGGGGAATTTCCGGATGGAGAATCGGCGGGGTCCCGGCCGGCTTATCCCCCCGGCGGCTTGCCTGGTTAGGGCGAGTCCTTTCATGGGACGATCCATCCGTCACTGTTTTTTTGATCGGCATTTTATCCCGCTCCTCTCCATGGTCAAATTGCATTAGGACCCGCGCAGAAATAACATGACCGATTAGTCATGTTATTTCTGCGCGGGTTCTTAGTTCTTACCGGTCAACTTTTCCCGTTCCCCCGGGGTAAGGGGTCTTGAGGCGCCTTCCGCCAGGGCGCCTAACCGTACCGGACCTATCCTAATCCGGTGGAGCCTTACCGGGTGCAGGTGAAAATAGGAAAAAACCCGGCGGATCTCCCGGTTTTTCCCCTCGATTAAAACAATCCGCAGGGATTTTTTTCCCAGCCGTTCTATTCCCGAAGATTGATAAAAAACCTGGTCGATTACCACACCCCGGATAAACTCCTCCACCACCCTATCGGGAATGGGACCGGAAGCTTCTACCAGATATTCTTTTTCAATTCCCGCCGAGGGATGGCTTATTTTCGCGGCAAAGCCGCCGTCATTGGTAAAGAGGATGAGCCCGGAGGAGCGGAAATCCAGGCGGCCCACATGGTAAAGCCGCTCCTTAATATTCCCGGGGAGCAGTTCCCGGGCCAGGGGCCTTCCCTGGGGATCGGAGGAACTACAGATATACAGGGGGGGCTTGTGGAGGACCAGATAGTGGAACACCCGCTCCGGCCGCAAAAGCGCCCCGTCCAGACAGACCTGCGCTTCCGGGGGTACCTTTTCGCCGGGGGTGGACACGATCCGGCCGTTTACCGAAACCCTGCCCTCGGCGATGAGCTTTTCCGAAGCCCGCCGGGAAGCCACCCCGGCATGGGCCAGGTAGACCTGCAACCTGAGGGCCTGTTCCCCCTCCGCAGGGGTGGTTTTAACCTTGTCCGTCGAGTTCAAACCGATCGCTCTCTTTTTCATCGAGTTTGGGAAGATCCGCGATAGTTTCCAAACGGAAAAATTTTAAAAATTCCCGGGTAGTTCCGTATTGGAGGGGTTTTCCGGGAATGTCTTTTTTCCCGGTTTCCCGGATCAGTTCCTTATCCAAAAGGAGCCGTATCATCGTATCCGCCTGCACCCCTCGGATCGCCTCGATTTCACTGCGGGTAATGGGCTGGGAATAGGCAATGATCGAGAGGGTTTCCAGGGCGGCCTTGGACAACTTGGACTCATTTTTTTTGCCGTACCGTTCTTTAAGGTTATCCCAGTACTCTTTTTTCGGGGATATCATCACTCCCCCGCCGATTCGGGACAGTTCCACCCCCGAATCTTCCTGGGCATAACGGTTTTCCAGGGCCTCCAGGGCCAATTTAACCACCTCCCGGGAAAGGCCGGATATGCGCGAAAGGGCGGCTTCGTCTAAGGGATCCGCCTCCAGGTATAAAATCGCCTCAATGAGCGCTGTTTCTTTCTCCAACCGTAACTCCATGGACACCCTCGTAAGGCCGAATGATTATATCCCCAAACATACGGTTCTGGAAAATAGAAACCGTCCGGGTTTTTACCGCCTCAAGAATCGCGAGAAAGGCGCATACCACATCCATAACCGATCCGTCCCGCACCAGGAGATCCGCAAAACTGCACTCCCCCCGGATTTCCAGCAATTCCGACATGAGGGCGATTTTTTCATTGATGGATACCTCTTCATAGAGGTCGATGATCTGCTCCCCCGAAAGATGCGCCATAAGGCCGGAAAAGGTTTTTAAAAGATCCCAAACATCGACTTTTTCCCAGAGGGTATCCTCCGTAAAAGGGAGGGCCCGCTGGAGTTTTTTCCGTTCGATAACCCATTCGGCCTCCCGTTCCTTTTCTTCCATAAGCTGGGAGAGTTTTTTAAATTTCTGATATTCCACGAGTTTTTCCACCAGTTCCTGCCGGGGATCCTCGGCATCCTCATCGGCCTCGATTTCCACCGGCAGGAGCATCCGGGATTTTATATAAAGCAGGGTCGCCGCCATGACGTGAAATTCCGTCAATTCCTCCAGATCCAGGGCGGTACTGTACTTCAAATAATCCAGGTATTGTTCGGTGATCTGGGCTACGGGAATATCGTAGATATTAACCTCATTTTTTTTTATTAAAAAAAGAAGCAGATCCAGCGGGCCTTCAAATTCGTTTATTCTAAAACTTCGGGCCGCGCTTGAGTTTTGGATGTCCATTTGCCATCAGTATATCCCCCCGGGCCCGCATAGTAAATACCCTGCCGGGGGAGTTCTTCCATAAAAACCCGGTAAGCCCTGCCGGTCCGGGGATCCGCCGCGTCGGGAAAAAGTTCCAGCAGGGGCACCAGGGCAAACCGGCGTTCCGTAAGCCGGGGGTGGGGAATTTCCAGTTCCGGGGGCTCGGACAGGACCAGGCTGCCGAAGAGGAGAATGTCGATATCCAGGGGGCGTTCTCCCCAGCGGCGTTCCTTTTTCCGGTCCCGGCCGAATTGGGCTTCAATGCGGTGGATATGCTCCAGTAATTCCCGGGGCCCTCCCCGGTAACGGCCCCCAAGGGCGGTATTAAGAAACCGGTCCTGATCCGTTACCTGCAGGGGATCGGTCTCGAAAAACGAAGCGACCCGTATTTCCTCAAGGACTTCCCCCAAAACCCCAAAAGCGCCCGTGAGGATCCCCCGGGAATCCCCCTGGTTTGAGCCTAAGCCCAGCACCACCGGAGTTCCGGCTGTTTCCGCGGGTTTAGAAAAGGCCATCTACCCCCCGGGAGGGGGGCCTTCCCGGACCCCGGCCCGGAACCTTCTCTTTGGCGGGGGAAACTTCCGCAGGGGGCCGGCCGGGCCCTCTTTTTTCCGCCGGGGCCTTTTTCTCCTCTATCCTATCATCCGCTGCCTGGGGGACCGGCTCTTCGGGACGCTTTTCCTCCGGGGCTTTCCGGGGAGGGGCCTTTTCGGGCGGGGAGAATTCCCGGCCGGGGAACATGAGCGGCCTGAGTTTCTGTTCCACCTCCCGGGCAAAGTCGGGGTTGGCTTCCAAATAGGCCTTGGCATTTTCCCGGCCCTGGCCGACCTTTTCTTCCCCATAAGAAAACCAGGCGCCCTTTTTGTCGATAATTTCATATTTAACCGCCGCGTCCAATAGGCTCCCAATGGCGGATACCCCCTTACCGAACATGATCTCCAGCTCCGCCTTCCTAAAGGGGGGGGCGACCTTGTTTTTAACCACCTTGACCTTGACCCGGTTCCCAATGGCGTCGGACTCCCCCTTCTCTCCCTTTTCGATGGTGTCCATCTTGCGGACCTCCAGCCGAACCGAAGCATAGAATTTAAGGGCGTTACCCCCGGTGGTGGTTTCGGGATTACCGAACATGATCCCGATTTTCATCCGGATCTGGTTAATAAAGATCAGGATGGTCCGGGATTTACCGATGGTAGCGGTGAGTTTCCGCAGGGCCTGGCTCATAAGCCGCGCCTGCAGGCCCATGTGGGCATCCCCCATATCCCCCTCAATTTCCGCCTGTGGGGTCAGGGCCGCCACGGAATCCACCACAATCACATCCACCGCCCCGGACCGGACCAGGCTTTCGGCAATCTCCAGGGCCTGTTCCCCGGTATCCGGCTGGGAAATCCACAGTTCGTCAATGTTTACCCCCAGATTTTTGGCATATATGGGATCCAGGGCGTGTTCGGCGTCCACAAAGGCGGCGATCCCCCCCAATTTCTGGGCCTCCGCAATGGCGTGGAGGGCCAGGGTCGTCTTTCCGGAAGACTCAGGTCCATAAATTTCGATGATCCTGCCCCGGGGATACCCCCCTATCCCCAGGGCCTCATCCAACAGAATGGACCCCGAGGGAATAACCTCTATCCCCGCCGCATTGGTATGATCCCCCAATTTTATCAGGGAACCGGAACCAAATTGTTTTTCTATCTGAAGCCGGGCCGTTTCCATGGCCTTTGCTTTTTCTTCCCCCGTCGCCAGGGGATTCCCCCGGGTCTTTTCAGGTCCATCTATTTTTGCCATCCTTTCCTCCTCCCTTATATAAGGCAACCATATCTATCCTGCTTTAGTGGCGGTGTCCGGAAATCCCGGTTTCCGCACAAATTCCGCTAAAAAACCATTCTCCCCCGGCGGATGAACCGCCGGTCCGTCCGCGGGAAATTGCGAGCCTTGAAACAGCCCCTGTCAATATAACCTGGTTTTCCCAAAAGCTACCGTTTGGGAAAGCCGTCATACCATAAAAAATAACACATATTTTTTTTGTTTACTATCGGTATATCCCCCTATGCAATCTTTCCCCGCCTATAGTAAACTATAACCATGAAGGGTGAAACCGTAAGATGAAGGGATTTGTCGTGACCGCCACCCGATCCATGCGGGATTATGCCTCCCGGGTTGTTTATTACCTCTCGAAATTCCCCAGTTTTGCCTCCCAAAACTTTGATCTGAACGGTGTGCAGGCCCTAAAAACGGATCGTTTCGCCGACGGTGAAATGGAAGTGGAGATCAATACCTCCCTACGGGGGAAGGATGTGGTCCTTTTTACCAGCTGCGCCCGCAATCAGGGGGGGATCGCGGTGGATGAGGCAAAAATCGAGTTATATCACACGGTGGATGCCTTAAAACGTTCCCAGGCGGAAAAAATCCTTGTTTTTGAGCCCTTTGTTTCCTGTTCCCGTTCCGACCGGACCATGCGGCGCAGCTCCGTAGGGCTTTGGGTCCATTTAAAGACCCTCGTCAGCCTGGGGACCACCCACATCATAACCTACCAGCTGCATTCGGATAAATCAAAATCCATGGTGGATCCCGCCATTTGCGCCATTGATGATATTCCCGCCCTGACCCTGCTTAAAAAACGGCTCTGTGACGTGTATATCCGGGACATCAAAACCCTGGAACAGGAGGTACGCCCCCATTGGGCCTTCTGTTCCGTGGACGCCGGGGGAGAAAAGCTGGCCCGCCGTTTTGCCAATGCCTTTGGGGCGCCCCTGGTGGTGGCCCACAAGCAGCGGGATTACTCCCGGTCCAATTCCATTGAATCCATCAATATCCTTTCCGCCGAACCCGTCGAAGGCAAGGTGCTATGGATCGTGGACGATATGGTGGATACCGCGGGATCCGTGGAAAGCCTTATCCTTGCCCTGGCTCCCCTGAAACCGGCGGAAATAAACCTCATCGCGGTACACGCTATTTTTTCTTCCCCCGCCGCGGAACGCCTTACCCGGCTCTCCTCCCAGGGCCTTCTGCGGCATATCATGGTTACCGATACGGTATGCTGCCTCGGGTCACTGCCGGAACCCATCCCCAACCTGGAGGTGGTTCCCTCGGCGGAACTATCGGCGGAGGTAATCTGTACCATCATAACCAATAACTCCATGGGGAAACTCCTGGCGGCCTTTAACGCCGAGGACTATCTGAAATCCCCGGATTTGTTTAACCAGCATTGAACCGGTTTCAAAATTTGTTTTGCTTTTCAAGGGGCTTGGAAGCGCCCGGTCAGGAAAATTGTCCCGAAAGAGGGGGAATTCCTAAAACAACTTTTTGGAATCCAGCAGTATGGTCACGGGACCGTCATTGGTATAGGAAACGTCCATGTGGGCCTGAAAGATCCCGCTTTCACAGATCAGCCCCTGTTCCCGAATTTTTTCCATAAAATATTCGTAGAGCCCTTTGGCAGCCGCTCCCTCGGCGGCATTGGAATAGGACGGCCGCCGGCCCTTCCGGGCGTCCGCCAAAAGGGTAAACTGGGAAATCGCCAGGACCGCCCCCCCGCTTTCCAAGACGGAACAATTCATCACCCCCGCGGCATCGGGAAAGATCCGTAAACCGGCGATTTTTTCCGCGAGATAGCCGGCGTCGGCTTCGCAATCCCCCTGGGCAACCCCCAGGTATACCAAAAGCCCCCGGGCGATTTTTCCGGTTTCCTCCCCTGCCACGGAAACCTGGGCATCCCGGACCCGCTGTACCACGGCTCTCATGAACCCATAACCCGCAAAACCATCTTATCCCTCCGGGAAAAGCGGAAATTATCACCGGGCATCGGGGATTCCCGACTGGTACAGGGCGATGCCTTCCAGATGTACCTCGATTCCCTGACCGTCTCCGGTAACCACCGGGATAACCCGGCCCAATACTTCCAGGGGCTTTTCGGGATTCACCGCTACGGAAAAATTAAAAAACACCGGTACTTTCCCTTCCAGGGTTCTATGGGTGTCATAACCCACAAGAAAATCAAAGGCCGTAGCGGACTCCCCGGCATCAATATCGGCCGCCATCCCCCGCCAGATCACATGGCAGTCCCGGTAAAGGCCGGGATCCCCCGCCACGGTTGCGTAGGAGAACCTATCCTTTAGGGTATCAAAGCCGGGAACCTCCAGGTAGGACATAAGCAGCCGGGCCTTGTTTTTAATCGCCTCGGAGGCATTGGATTCGATGATCCGGTTAAGCTCCACCCGGGCGGCCTCATCCCGAAGCTCGGTAAATAAGGAACGGGCCTTGTTATAGGTATCCACCACCTGATCTTTGGTTAAGATGTACCGGTAACTGCCGCTGATTTGGACCGGCGTCTGTAATTCCCCCCGCTCCAGGGCGCTTCCGGCATAACCATCCCGGGGGGAAACGGATTTAAACGGCAGCGGAATGATATTGAATTTGAGCAGCATCCCCCCACCGAGTACGATAAAGGCCAGGACGCCCAGGGACACCAGGGCTATCCGGGGGGGGAGCTTAGGCAGGGGCGGATAAAACCGGGTGAGCTTCCCCGATTCTATCCATAGCGCAAAGTCATCGGTTCCCGAATATTTCCGTATCCCGTTGAGGGCTTTTTGGGCGATCCGGTTATGCCCATCTTTATCCAGCACCTCCAGATAGATATCCAATGCCCGGTCCGTATCCCCCCGACGGAGAAAAAGAACCGCCATACCCAAAAGCACCTGGGGGTCTTGCATTCTTATTTCCCGGGCCCGCTTTAGATAGGTCAGGGCCCCGCCGAAATCACCGGCACGGAGGCACAATACCCCCACAATATAATAATATATAAAGGAGTTATGGTATCGAACGACTTCGCTTTCCAGATGATGGATAGCTTCCCCGAATTTACCGCGCCGGGCAAGCCGGAGCGCCCGGGTCAAGATAGGATCAAATTTCATTATCTTTTAACAAGGAAATCGGCATCCCGCCGGGCGGTCCGGCCAGGGGCAATTTTACCATTACCTTCCGTTACCTCCCCTTTAATTGCGATACCAGGGCCTTTTTGTCCCGGGCGTTAAAAAAGGCCGACCCGGCAACCAGCACATCCACCCCCGCAGCCCGGGCCTGGGCCGCGGTGGTCTCGTTGATCCCTCCATCCACGGAAATAAGGAAGGATAAGCCCTTCTTTTCCCGGAGCAGGACGAGGGTTTTTACCTTTTCAAGACACTCCGGAATAAGGACCTGCCCGCCGAAACCGGGATTGACGGTCATCACCAGGACCAGATCGACCAGGGGTAATAATTCTTCTATTAAAATGACCGGAGTAGCGGGGACGATACTTATCCCCGTCTTTTTTCCCAATTTCCGTATGGATTGAAGGATCCGGTGGGAATGTACCGCCGCTTCCGCATGAAAGGTGATATAATCCGCCCCGGAGCGGGCAAATTCATCGATATAATCCTCGGGCCGCCACACCATAAGGTGGACATCAAACACCGAGGAGGTATGGGGCCGCAGATCCGCGGCCATTTTGGGGCCGAAGGTCAAATTGGGAACGAAGCTGCCGTCCATGACATCTAAATGGGTCCACTCGGCCCCTGAATCATCTATATCGGCCGCCGCGGCGGCTAAATTGGAAAAATCCGCCGCCAGCACCGAGGGGGCGATAATACAACTCATAACAGGATAATACCCTTTCAAAGGGGCCTTGTAAAGAAGGAGAAAAATAGTATAATATAGAAACTATAATTTTTACCAAAATGTGTTAAACTATTCAAGTCATGAATACGGAAATATCAGTGCCGGGGCTCATTCAAAAAGCCTATGATAACCTAAAAGCCTCGGATGTAACGTCAGCCCTGCGGGTTTTAGATGAAGCCCTGGGACTGGATTATGATAATCCTGAGGTGGTTTACGGCTTAAAATGCCTTAACTGGTGGCTTGAACGGATAAAACGTTTGGATGATTTCCATGATCCCTATGACAGGGGGGGGTTTATTCTTTCCCAGTGGAAATCTTTTTATGGTTTTTTGGATCGAATCGGGGAAGGATATGACGCATGCCTTTATGCGGTGCGGCGTTTTGTTTTTTCCACCGCCCTCAAGGCCTTTGAAGATGTGTTGGGGGACGGGGTAAACCAGCATGATCCGGGATTGCTGTTACAGGTGGGATGCTGTTACAAGGGGGTCGGTAACTATGTAGAGGCCCTCAAATATATGGAACAGGCGGCCCGGTTTAGGCGGGAGGACGGAGAAACCCTCTCGGAACTGGCGGATGTCAATGCCCTGTTGGAAGAAACCAGGGTCGCCAAGGTTCTGTTTCGGGAGGCGTTTTTTACGGATCCCCAGGGGGTTAATCTCAGATCCATGGAGTCGGAGTTGATTATCCGCCTCGCGGATAGGGTAAAAGGGAAGGGATATCTGGGGCAGGAACTTTTGGAATGGATACCTATTTACGGACGCCTTTTTGGGGTATTTTCCGTCAAAAGGGAGCTAAAATCCATTGAATTAAGCCGGATAAAACAATCCATTTTTTCCCTGGAAAACGAGATCCGCGGCCGTCCCGATAACCTTTCCCTGTTGATACCCCGGCTTATCAACCGGTATTTTTGGTTAATAGACCATTATGAAAATATTCGGGAGAATCCCGGTCTTATTGAGGAGACCATGCTGAAAATAAAGCTCATCGATCCGGAAATATACGAACAGTATATGCACTAGGGGATCGTGGGGGGGCGCTTCCAAACCTTGAGTTTTGGGATCGACCCCTTAACATGATGTTTATACCGGTAAAGACACCGGGGGTATAAATTTAGTATTATAAATTTATACCCCATTTTAGATGTGCCCATGGGGCAAGGAGTTACGAGATGTCTGAAGCTCTTCTAAAAAATGTACAGGAAATGCTGAATGAGGAAAAGTGGACCAGAGCTACCCTCAGCAATTATTCAACCACCCAGTTTAAAGAGCTGGATCTCGTTCTGAAAGAAGCCGGGGAAAAGCGGGCCTATGATGAACTTAAAAAACTCTGTGATGAACATCTGATTCATACCAAAAACAGCATCATCGCCCTCTATATTTCGGGAATGATAGCCCTATCCCGGCAGATCATTGATGATTCCGCCCTGATTACCCTGGTTACCATTTTTGTGGATAACCATAAGTGGAATATTGTAAAATATCTTTGCGAACGGATCCTGGATTACGGGGAATCAAAATTTGCCCTGCGGACCCTGGGGGACTGTTATAAAAACGAAAATGAGGAAGAGGCCATCTACGGCATTTGGGAGCGGCTGGTTAAAGTTGATTATGAAGAGGCGGATCTGGCCAAATCCCTGGCGGAACATTATGAAAAACTCAGCCATCTGGACGCGGCAGTAGATTATTATAAAAAAGCCCTGCACCGGTATATCAACAAGCAGCTCTTCACCAATGTCCGGGAAATTTGGATAAAACTGCTGGAATACTGTCCCGAGGATATCGATTTCTTTCTTCATGTGCAGAAAAAGGTCTCCAAAAACATCAATGAGGAAAAGGCGGTACTCCTTTTGGAGGATGTCTACGGCTCCTGTAAACAGCGGGGTGACATCAATACCGCCATTAACATCCTCAAGATTATTCTGCAATACGATGAAAAAGATTCCCTGGCCCGGAAGGAAATCATCGAATGTTTCAAGCAGAAATACGCGAATCACAGCCAGCTGGAAGAATATATCCGTATCTCCAATCTTGCCCAAAACTGGCGTAATGTCCACGAGGCTATTTTGGATTTTGAAAAACACATCGCCTTTGATAAGGGCAATTTTGTCTACCACCGAACCTGGGGGGTCGGCCGGATTGCCGACGTACAGGGGGATGAGATCACCATCGACTTCGCGAAAAAACGGGCCCATTCCATGTCCCTTAAGATGGCGGTGAATGCCCTCCAAACCCTCTCGAAAAACCATATCTGGGTTTTAAAAGCCACCCATAAAAAAGAAAAACTCCATGACCGGGTAAAAACCGAGCCTTCCTGGGCATTACGGACGGTGATCAAAAGTTTTAACAACTCCTGTGATATTAAACGGATCAAGGCCGAACTGGTACCTTCGATATTATCCCCCGGTGAATGGACCGCCTGGAGTACCAAAATACGGGAAATCCTGAAATCGGATCCCTCCTTTGGGGTAAGCCCCGAAAATATCGATATCTTTACGGTTCGGGATCGGCCCATCAGCATTGAAGAAAAACTCTACAATGAATTTAAGGCGGAACGAAATTTCTTTGACCGGGTTTTAACCGTCCGGAACTATGCCGCCCAAAAGGATGTGGAGCTGGATTCGGAATATTTTAACGAAATGACGGCCTATTTTTTGGGGTACCTTCGGTCTTACAACCAGGTTAACGAACAGGTGGTGGCTTCGTATCTCCTTATCAAGGACCTTGCCGGTCGCTACCCCCATCTGGGAACAGGACTTTCCTTCAATTTCCTTGATATTCTCGACGGTATCGAAGACATACCGGCTTTGTTTTTTAACCTCAAGGACAATAAACTAAAAGAGGAATTCCTCCGCCATATTCAGCTTTTTGTACCCGCCTGGCCGGATATTTATATAAAACTTTTGCCCTTCGCCCTCTCCAATTCGATTGTCCTGAACCTTATAAAAGAAGGGCACGGGGAAAAACTCGTTTCCCTGGTCCAACAGTGTTTTGAGAATTTCCGGGATTACCGGGAGGCGGTGGTCTGGTTCTTTAAAAACTATAGAACCGAACCGTGGTTTGAAAAGGCCGCCATTCCCCTGGAAAAACAGTTTATTACCCTGATCCATATCCTGGATATAAGCTACCGGGAAATCGAAAATCATCGGGAAACTACAGAAAATCGCAAGATAAATAAGCAGGTATATACTATACTTTTTAAAGACGGTATGTTGGCTTCTTTTATTAATCAGGCGGACCCTGATACTATTATCCGGATTTTTACCTTTATTGAAGACGTAAAGGCGCTGGATCCGGCGGACAAATTAAACCTCCGCGGCCTTATTTTGGAAAAGGATCCGAATTTTAAATTCTTCGGGGATGTGGAAAAGAAGGTGTCCCGGGGACTCATGGTAACCGCGGCCATGTATGAGGAAAAACAGCGGTATCTTCAGCATATCATGGACGTGGAGGTTCCGGCCAATTCCAAGGAAATTGCCTATGCCCTTTCCCTGGGAGATTTACGGGAAAACGCGGAATACAAGGCGGCTAAAGAGAAACAGGAAATCCTCAATTCAACGGTGGCAAAACTGAAAGATGAGATTGAACGGGCTCAACTATTTGATCCCGCTACGGTCAATACGAGCCGGGTGTCCTTTGGAACCAAGGTTGTTCTATCCAATAAGGCCACCGGTAAAAAAGAGGAGTACACCATCCTGGGGCCCTGGGAATCGGACCCCACGAACCGGATCATTTCTTATCTTTCCCCCCTGGGTGGGACCCTTTTAAATAAAAAGGTGGGAGAAAAATTTGATTTTTCCATAAATGATGAAAAAGCATCCTATACGGTGGATCGTATCTCCGCGGTGGCTTTTTAGCCAGGGGCTGTAAAAACATCACCGGTTGAAAGCCAGGCTTTGTTAAGCAGCCCTGGATGTAAGGGGAAGGTCTCCCCGGCTCAATGGGGGGCCTAACCGCTTTCCCCAAAGCCGGCGGATTATGAATTTAGAGAGGAGGATATTTATGGTATCCCGGATTTATACAGAAGGGAAACAAATATCCGCAAAAAGAATATTTTTTTTGGTTCTATTGTTATGTACGCCCCTTTTTTTCGTATTTAGTCAGGAAAATCCCCTGGATCTGGTATTGATTTTGGATACTTCCTCAAGTATGAGCGGTTCATACCAAAAAACAATGGATTATGTAACCGGTAGTTTCCTCAAAGAATTCCTCCGGATCGGCGACACCTTTCATCTTATATCCTTTTCCGATACCCCCCGGCTCGAGATAACCCGCCGTATACAGGGTTGGGGGGATGTGGAAACCATCATAGGCCGTTTGTTCCTCCTCTATCCCCTGGATCCCTATTCGGATATTGCCGGGGCCTTGGCCTATGGCGAAAAATATGTTGCATCCATTCCGGGGACCAGGAAAAAAAAGGTGGTGCTTATTTCCGATGGGGACCATAATCCCCGGCCAGGGGGAACAACGGAGGATTCCGTACAACATCTTATTTCCCAGACCACCGACCGTTTAAACCGGGCCGGAATAGATTTTTATCATGTTCCGGTACCGGTTGTGGGAAACGGCCCCTCCTCGGGCAGAAGCCGGATGTTGCCCATCCCGGCAGCCGCAGCCCGGCCGACGGCCCCTCCGGTACCGCCCCGGCAGCCGGCATCATCGCAGGCAGGACCGCCCGCGGCCCAGACCACCCGGCCAGCCCCCCCCCAAGTCCCGCCGCCGGAGCCACAGCCAGGACCGCCCGCGGCGGCCCAGACCGTCCGGCCCGAGCCCCAAAAAGCCCCGGCACCGGAGCCACGGTCAGAACCGTCCGCCGCCCAGACCGCCCAACCTGATCCCCCCCAAGTCCCGCCGCCGGAGCCACAGCCAGGACCGCCGGCAGCCCCGGCGCCGGAACCCCGGCAGCCCGAAACTGAAGCACCGGCCCCTTCACCCAAGGTCACGGATCAGGAGCCTTCTCCGGGGAAAACCACCCCCAGGTATCAGGGCGGAGATATCTCCCTATTCGGCTTACCCCTTTCCTGGTTTATCGGGGGCATCCTGGGGATAATCCTGATTTTCACGT
Organism: Treponema sp. TIM-1; assembly: GCF_046533115.1. NCBI lineage: Bacteria > Pseudomonadati > Spirochaetota > Spirochaetia > Treponematales > Treponemataceae > Treponema > Treponema sp. TIM-1. The sequence goes on along the minus strand of NZ_JAJQRC010000003.1, from coordinate 105,051 downwards.
TTATTATTTTTCTGATGGCAAAACGGCTTCAGACTTCTCCCAACCGGACCTTTGCCCATGCCGTCGATTCCCCCCCGAAAAAAACGGTTCCTGCCAAAAAGCCGGAACCCCCCGAAGACGATGGGGCCCGGCAAAACCAAAATCTTCCAGCCCCTTATCCGGAAAGCCGGCACCGGAGCGAGGAAAAGCAGCCCGGGGCAGGTCTTGAGGCGCTCTTTTTGAAGAGGAACCTGCCGGCCGAAACCATAGTCAAAACCGAAGCTGCCGCACCGATTCCCCCTTCCGGCTCCGAAGGCAGCCCGGACAAGGGGGATATGGCCGGCCCGGTGAAGACGCCCGGGGCAAGCCCCAAGACGCCCTGGCTTACGAGGGAGGCCGGGACCGTACCCAAAACCGAAGCTGCCGGCACGCCGATTCCTCTCTCCGGCCCCAAGGGCAGCCCGGATAAGGGGGGAGCGGCTATGGCTCCCGGTCGCCCCATCAACTATGGCGCTCACCGGAGCATTACCCCGGTAAAATCCTATAAAAATAATACCCAATCCCATACGGGGCCGTTGATGTTGTCCCTCTTTGTGGAAGATCAAAATACCAACATAGGCCGGCGGAATATCCATACCGTTAAATCCGGTTATTCCTTTACCATAGGGGGAGGTAAATCGGATTTTTTGATCTTCCTCGTCCCCATACCCCCCCGGATAGCGGAAGTCCGCAGCGACGGCGTCCAATGCACCTTTATTCCCCGGAGACCGGAGTTTTTTCCCGATCTTGGTTCCCAACAGGTGCCGAATTGTGTCGGAGTACCCATACGGGTTATTTCGGAACGGCAATATGAACTTTTCATACGGATAGATCGTTACGAGGATCCTCTCATAGCCCTGAACCGCCTGCTCCATTCGATAGAGGTACCCGGACCCGGTTATTGGCAGGAGCCGGGTTAATCCAACCCTAATTTTTGGAGTACAGCCCGGGCTTTTCGGGCCAGGCTGCCGTTTTTTTCGTCGGTTAATTCCTTGACCTGGTCGGCAAGTCCCTTCAATTCGTTATTTACGGTCATATCCAGGGCATAGGACTTTTCAATCACCCCGCCGGAACTCAGGAAACGCCGGGCCAGACCTTCGATAGTACGGGTCCGGGCGCTTCCCAGAACCCGGAGAAGTCCGTTGTACAGGGCGGTTTGATTTTTCGTTTTGGCATCGTCCATTTCCCGGATCACCTTTTCCGCGTAATCATCGGCGTTATTTTGAATCAGCATTTCCGCCGCCAGAATCCTGACCCGGTCGGTGTTTTTCCGTTCCCCAAAAAGATCCGCCAAAACCACGGCGGTTTCACGGGTGCCGATGGCCCCCAAAGCCCGTATGGCCTCATCCTTCACCGTGGGGACCTCATCCTTTTCGGCACGGAAACGGAGATAGGGAATGGCTTCGATGAATTTCCGCTCCCCCGCGGCCTTGGCGGCGCCTATCCGGATCCGGTAATAGGAGTCCCGGAAGGCCTCTAAAATAACCCCCTCCACCTCCTGACCGGAAAAAGGTCCCAGGGCGGCGATGGCGGCGGATCGGACATTGGGATCCGAGGAAACCAGGGTGGTAAGAATCGTCTGAAGTCCCTCGGGATCGCCGATCTTGGAAAGGCTATCCAGCGCCGCCATACGCAGGGTCAGACGTTCCTCATCGGACACGGCAATTTCCGATAGCAGGGCTATCCCCCGGCCGGATCTCAATTCACCCAGGGCAGCCACAATTTCCCGGCGGTTCTCATCCCCGGGGTTACGGTTCAGGTAAAAATCAATGAGAAAATCCGCCGTATTATCCGCGGTTTCCGGATGAACCTTCCCCGCCAACCCTAGCGCCCGGATGGCGTTACCCATAAAACGCTGCTCATCCCGCTCTATCAGATCCTTTAAGGGGTCGATGGCATCCTGGACTTTAACTTTCCCCAGGTAATCCAGGGCGGCGATCACCGTTTCGGCGGCTTCATCATTCCGTTCTTTCACCGCCTGTAAGGCCCGTTCCTCCAGGCCCTCCTTACCCCGTTCCCCAAAAAAGCTAAATACCCCGGAGAGGATTATCCGGTTTTTGGTGGATTGTACCAAGGCGATAAGTTCATCATCCAGATAAAAGGCATTTTCATTTTTTAACGTCTGAATCAGGGCGGCTATTTCATTTTCCGTACCGTAACGGATCGTTTCCAGCTGCTGGGTTTCTACGGTTTTATCCGGGGACGGTTCCGAATCCGCCGGCGACTGGGAAAATACCGCAGCCCCTATAAAAAAAAACAAAAAACATGACAGGATATATTTCATCCTTCCTCCCGGGTATATTGTTTTAAGAAGGCCGATTTAAATGATAAAAAACGATCCTCCCCGATAGCGATCCGGGCATCCCGAATGAGTTCATGCAAAAAATATAGGTTGTGATAACTTACCAGCATGGAACAGAGGATCTCCTGGGTTTTAAAAAGATGCCGCAAATAGGCGCGACTGTATTCGCGGCACACCTTACAACCACATGCTTTATCTATCGGCTCAAAATCAAGCCGGTATTCCGCCTTTTTTAAGGCAAAGGCCCCATTCCGGGTAAAAACATACCCGTTCCTGCCGGTCCTGGTGGGGAGTACACAATCAAACATATCTATCCCCTGTTCAATAGCGTCCAGGATATACCGGGGGGTTCCTATACCCATAACATACCGGGGTTTTTCCGGCGGTAACAGGGCGGCGGTATAGCTTAAAAATTCCTCAAAAACCTCGGGGGGCTCCCCCACGGAAAGCCCCCCGATGGCGATACCCTGGGGATCCTGGGCTATGATCTCAAGGGCGCTTTTCTCCCGCAGTTCTTTAAAAAAATTACCCTGCACTATGGCAAAAAGTTTACCCCCGTAACCCTTATCCCGTTCCGTTTCCCAGGCCCTTTGGGCCCGGGAAAACCAGCGGCCGGTAAACTCCAGGGCTTTTACCGCGTCCTTAGGGGCTGCTCCCCAGGGGCTGCATACGTCCAGGGGCATCTGTATATCGCTGCCCAAAAGGGCTTGAAGCGCTACCACCCTTTCGGGGGTCAATACATGGCGGGAACCGTCAATGTGGGAACGGAACACCACCCCCTCGTCGCTTATTTTTCTAAAGGGGGCCAGGGAAAAGATCTGAAACCCGCCGGAATCGGTAAGGATGTTCCGATCCCACCGCATAAAATTATGGAGCCCTTCGGCGGCGCTTATCACCTCGATCCCGGGCCGCAGGTACAGGTGGTAGGTATTGGAAAGGATGATCTCGAAGCCTATCTCCTTTATATCATCCTTGGTAAGGGCCTTCACGGTACCGTTGGTTCCTACGGGCATAAATACCGGAGTAGACACCGGGCCGTGGGGCAGTTTCATGACCCCTGTCCGGGCCTTGCAGGAAGTATCCTGGTGGTGAACCGTAAAAAAAATCCCCATCCTACCGGCTCCCCTATGTTTTCGCACTCTGGAGCAGGCATATACCGATCACAATAAAGGCGGCCACCGGAAACCACGCCCCTACTATGGGGGGGATATACCCAAGCCGGGCCATCATCATCGTGATCATTTCCATAACATAAAAAACAACCGCCACCAGGAGGCTTGCCAAAAGGCTCATAAGGAGTATGTTTTTTTTAAACCGCCCTCCCATAGAAATGGACAGGATAATCACCACCATGGAAACCGCGGAATACGAAAAACGGTGATAATAATCCGCCAGGGCCCCGATAAAGGGAAGCCCCGCCGATTTTAAGTCGGCCACCAAAAGCCCCGCTTCCCGGGCGGACAGGGATTCCACCTCATAGGAACTCCGCCGAAAGGTATCGGGGCTTTCCCGGTAACTATCGCTTTGTCCCAGGGGACGGACCCGCAGGAGGGTATCTTCCCAAGTATAAATAAGGGCATTGGATAGGGACCAGAATTCCCCGGTCCAGGATGCCGAAGGGGCCCGGATCAGGGCCAAAAAATTTCCGTCCTCGTCTTTTTCAATGATACTCACACCGTTTAAGGTAACGGCCTTGTCATCATAATAATCCGCCGAATAGATAAGCCGGCCTTCCCGGGCCTTGATCACAATATCAGAATTATTCTCCCGGGTTTCCTGCCGCAAATAGGTACGGCTCAGATCGTTTTTGATCTTAAGGGTGGGAATTACCACCCTATCCTCAAAATAAAAAGAAAATACCGAAGCGAGGATACCGATGAGTACCAGGGAAAAACTAAAACGCCAAAAGGGAATCCCCGATGAAAATATTGAGGTTAGTTCATTCCTTGAATAGAGATCCCCCAGGGTATAGGCGGTGGCAAAAAGCAGAGAAATAGGCTGGGCAAAGGAGAGGCTTTTGGGCAGATAATAATAATAAACCCGCAGTATTTCCTTAACGGGAACCTCGTAATTAAGAAAACGCCACAAATTGGCAAATAGATCGATGAGGGAGATGAGGAACACAAACATAAAAGCGGCAACAAAAAATATCGGCAAAAACTGCCGAATCAAATAACGATCCAGGGTCATCGCCGTATCCTGATAATGCCCATAAGAAGACCTATGGATATGGCCAAAATATTGGGAAACCACATGGACCAGAAAGGTGAATACCCCAATCTAATACCCATGGTTTGTCCCCCTAAAAGCAGGGCCCAATAAATAACCGCTATGATAAGCCCAAAGATAAATCCCACGGTCTGGCCGCTTTTTTTGGCCAAAAGACCCAGGGAAACCGCAAGGAACACAAAAGAAAGGGCCCCAAAGGGGATGGAAAATTTCTTATAATATTCAAGGCGGTATATGAGCAGGTTCCGGTTATTTTTAATCACCGCCGCGGTGGCTATTCCCTTTACAAAAGATGACATGGTATTGGCCCGCTGGTTCCATTCTTCCCGCTGGGGTCCATACCGCAGGGCCGTCTCCAGGGACAACGCATAACTCAAGGCCCTGTTATACTCCTCGTCAAGGCGTACCCCCAGTTCGTCCTCCTGGGTTTTTATTTCCCTTTTTACATCGGTGGAACTCATTTCCCGGGGGCCGATGCTGGAAACCGCCTGCATCAGATCATCCTGGGGTATTAAATACCGGAGAAAACTGCTGGAAGCGTAATCGTAATCCTGCCGGGCTACTTCCTTGGAAGTTTGCACAAAGGCGTTGGTCAGATCAAGGCTCATCCCTTCCCGCCCGCCGTCCCGCAGTTCCGCATTCCGGGCCATAATAAGGCGCCGTTCTCCGTCGCTGGTTTTGTCCAATATAAGGATATCGTCTATGGAAGTGTTCTCCACATTACCGGTAACAAGCACCGTATCTTTAAACCGTTTAACCGAGTTGGATTCCAATTCCAGCGCCGGAGTTGAAACCAGAATCCGCCGGTAAAGCCGGGTAAATTGTACGGTCCCCGCGGGGAGCAGTATGTCGTTGGCCAAAAAAGACAGGATAGAGATAACCACTCCTATGGTTATGGCGGGAATGAAAATATTCCGGTAGGAAAGGCCCGAAGAGAGCATCACCAGTACCTCGTTATCCGAAGTCATGCGGCCGATGGTCATAAGGGTCCCCACTAAGGAGGCGAAGGGCGCGGACATGGCCACCACCGAAGGAAGGGAAAAAAGGACCAATAGGGCAACCTGTTGAAAAGGAACCTTTTTGGTTAAAATCTCCTGGGCCATAAGCAGCAGCTGGTTTACAAAAAAAACAAAAAAGAAAAAAAGAAAGGCTACCAAAAACGAAATCAGGGTTTCAAAAAAAATACTTCTGAACATGGTCCAGGATGCGGAGCGTTTGTTTTCCATCTGGGTTAAGATGATATTCCCGTTGATCCAAATCCGCCGCTTCCCCGGGCCGTTGAGGATACCGACTCGGTTTCGGTCATCAGGGCCTTCGATACCGGGGCAATCACCAACTGGGCTATCCGGTCTCCGTCTTTTACGGTAAAAGACTCGGCGCCGAGATTGATCAAGATGATCCCCAGTTCCCCCCGATAATCCGAATCAATGGTCCCCGGGGAATTTAAAATCGTAACCCCGTGACGGATGGCCAGCCCCGATCGGGGCCGAATCTGCCCCTCGTATCCCGGAGGGATCTCCAGGGTCAGTCCCGTGGGCACCAAAGCCCGGCCCATGGAGGGTATCAGGAGTTCCTCCGTAAGCCTTGCGGTAATATCCGCTCCGGCGGCCCCCTCACTTTCGTACCGGGGCAGCCGGGCCTTCGGATCTTTTTTATTGATCCGTATTACCGGATTAGTATTTCCCGTCATAATTTCCCCTCCCAAAGTAATTATGAGGACCCCTTAAGGTCCGGTCAACGATTCCGCTGCGGATGTCCCCCTTCTCCGGAATGCTCCTCCCCGGAAGGATCAATCGCATCAATATAAGAAAGGTTGAGCCGTCCCATTCTGTCGATTTCCAGGAGTTTCACCGGTATGACCTGCCCTTCTTTCAGGATATCGGTCACCACGGCAATGCGCTGGCGGGATAGTTTTGAAATATGCACCAGCCCTTCCTTACCCGGCAGGATCTCCACGAAGGCGCCGAATTCCATGATCCGTTTTACCGTTCCCGTATATATCCGTCCGACTTCCGGGTCGGAAACGATGCCCAGAACCGCAGTCCTGGCATCTTCCGCATCCTTGGAATTTTTTCCGTAAATGGTAACCGTTCCGTCATTATCCGTGTTAATGGTAACCCGGTACTGTTCACAGAGGGCTTTGACATTTTTACCCCCCGGGCCAATGAGGGCGCCGATCTTATCGACATCTATGGTGAGGGTTACGATCTTTGGGGCGTATTCACTGATATCCGCCGCGGGTTTGCTGATGGTCCGGTTCATAATGGAGAGGATATGGAGCCGCCCCCGTTTGGCCTGATCCAGGGCTTTCCGCATCACTTCGGGGCTGACCCCGGCGATCTTGATATCCATCTGGAACCCGGTAATACCCGTTTCGGTTCCCGCCACCTTAAAATCCATATCCCCCAGATGATCCTCTTCCCCCAGGATATCCGAAAGCACCGCATACCGGTCCCCGGGCCCGCCCCGGCCTTCGGTGATAAGCCCCATGGCAATACCGGCCACGGGCTTTTTCATGGGCACCCCGGCCTGAAGCATGGAAAGGGTTCCGCCGCACACCGATGCCATGGATGAGGAACCGTTGGACTCCATGATCTCCGAAACCACCCGCACGGTATAGGGAAATTTGTCCTTGGGAGGTACCATAGCCGCCAGGGAACGCCGGGCCAGGTTACCGTGACCGATTTCCCGGCGGCCCGTTCCCATACGGCCGACCTCCCCCACCGAATAGGGGGGAAAATTGTAGTGTAAAATGAAATTCTCCCGCTTATCCCCTTCGATATCATCGTAGATCTGCTCGTCAAATACGGTCCCCAGGGTGGTAACCGCCAAAGCCTGGGTCTCGCCCCGGGTAAAAAGGGCTGAACCGTGGGTCCGGGGGAGGATCCCCACTTCGCAGGTAATATCCCGGATATCTTCAGTCCCCCGGCCATCCACCCGCAGGCCCTTATCTAAAATCGAGGAACGGAGGATTTCATATTCCATATCCTCAAAAAGGGCGTCGAAGAGCTTTTTCTGGATTTCATCCTCTAACTGGGCGGCATATAACGCGGCAATATCGTCCTTTACCTTTCTGATGGCCCCGCCGCGTTCCTGCTTGCCCTTGACAAAACAGGCTTCCTCCAACCGGGGATAGGCGGCGTTCCGGATAAGTTCCTTGTTTTCCAGAACAAAAGCGGGCTCGACCAGGGGAAGCTTTTCCTTACCCGCAAGCTCCCGCAGCTTTTGCTGCAATTCACAAAGCTCACCGATAACCCCCTGGGCTTTTTCCAGGGCGGCAATCATGGTATCTTCATCAACCTCGGCGGCGCCCCCTTCCACCATGGTAATACCCTCTTTGGTACCGGCCACCACTATCTCCAGTTCCGACTTTTCAATTTCGTCGTAGGTGGGGTTAACAATGAGTTCCCCGGCGACGGAACAGATCCGCACCCCCGCGATGGGGCCGTTAAAGGGGATATCCGAAATATGTACCGCCGCGGAGGAAGCGATAATCGCCAGGATATCCGGGGGATTTACCTGATCGGTGGAGATGGTCGTGGGAACCACCTGGATTTCCCGGCCGAAATTCTTATCAAACAGGGGGCGCATCGGCCGATCGATAATCCGGGAGACGAGGATCTCCTTGTCCTTGGGACGGCTCTCCCGTTTGATAAAGCCCCCGGGAATTTTTCCGGCGGCATAATACTTTTCATTATAATCCACCGTCAGGGGGACATAATCCAGCCCTTCCACGGCGCTTGACGACGAACAAACGGTGGCAATCACCGCTGAACCCGCGTATTGCGCAAAAACCGCCCCATTGGCCTGTTTTGCGATTCTGCCGGTTTCAAGAATCAAGTCTTTACCGGAAATTTGCAAGCTTACTCTTTGAATCATATACTCCTATCCACATGAGCCGGTCTCAGAACGCACATTTCTTTTGAAACCGGCTTTGGAAAAAACGGTTAAACCCCCAATGGAGCCATCCCGCTTTTTCCCCTAAATATAAGGCCGCCGCTTCATCTTTATGAAACAGCCTCAGGGGCCTTAAAGAGACCCGGGCCCGGCCGCTTTCATACGGGCCGATTCCAGGCAGCGCCAAAGAACCGTAAAACCCCGAGGGGTTTTACGGGGGTTATTTGCGGAGTCCCAATTCCTTGATAAGGGACCGGTACTTTTCCAGCTCAGTCCGCTGTATATACTTCAACATACGCCGCCGCTTTCCGACCAGGATCAACAAGCCTCGCTGGCTGGACTTGTCCTTCTTATAGAGCTTGCAATGCTCCGTAAGCTGGTTTATCCGTTTGGTCAACAGGGCAATTTGAACTTCCGAGGTACCGGTATCCTTTTCGTTCTTGCCGAATTTCGTAATGATAGAGGTCACATCTTCTTTGTTTAAAGCCATATATATTCTCTCCTTGGAAACCAATTCACCTCGTAAGCTGATTCAAAATCCTCCGGTCCCCCGGGACCATGATTTTGAAAGACAAGCCTTGCTTGTCCGGCAGCCTTGGATTTAAAGAAAAAACGCCCGGCTAGTCCCACCGCTTTTTCTAAAACCGGATTTAAACCTTGCATTTTGAAACCGGCTCCTTTATAAATTCAATACGATCCGCCTGATGTAATGACGGAATAAACACGCCGTCATCTTCAATCAGCACTTCCGTTTCCGTTCCCCCGCTCTGAGGGGATCCATAAAAATTTACGCTATACCACCCTGGGGGGGGCAGGATCCGGTAATGGGAACGGGCCTCGTAAAACAAACCACCCCCCTTAGGGCGGAAAGCGATACCGGCCAAATCTATTTCCACCTTTCTACCCAGGAGCAAAGCCGCCTTATCCAGGTCGCCTGAGAAAACCGCCTCCCGGATCCGGCTGGAACTAACCGGCAGCCCCCCTTCCATTACCGGGGGAACCACTTCGGTTTGGGGGTTGAGTTTTTTTATTTCCGTTACCCCCGTATCAAGTCCACAGCCACACCGGAAATTACTGCCCACCGCGAGAAATTGTAAGCTTCCCCGGCTTTTTAAAAAACCAATAAAATCCCTACCCCTTATTTTACTGAAATCTCCGGAAAAGTCAATCAGGATAACCAGTTCCACCCCCAGGGCTTCAAAGATAATCATCTTCCGGTCCAACCCGACAATATCCCCCCGGTATTCCCCAGGGCGTAATACCTTCTTGGGGTTTTGCCTAAAGGTGATCACCGTGGGGACACAGCCGGGGGCCTGCCGAAGGATCTTTCCGATAAGGGCCTGATGGCCCCGGTGAACCCCGTCAAAAACCCCGACGGTCACGGCGGTTCCTCCCCTGACGGACCCGTCTAAAAGGGCGCCCGCCATAACGCGGGGCCACTCAAGAAGACGCATAGACATATCCGTAGGACCAGACACCGGCGGCCTTTTGTTCGATTATTCCCAAAAAATCCCCGTCCCTGCCGGCCCCGGATCGGAACAGCCCTACCGCGGCAACCTGGGCATCCGGGGGAGGAATAAGCCGTTTCTCCTTTATGAGCCTGTCCGGGGGTATGCCCCGGCATATCTTTTCCGCCGTAGGGGCATCGGCAAAAATAACGGGGATCCCCAGGGCTTCAAAGAAGCGCGGATCCAGGGGCGTAAGGACCTCCGCCGGGGGGGCCTTTTCCGGGGAGAAGGAGGAAAATTCCAGGGCCTGGGAAAGATAAAAACCCGCCGCCTGGGTCCGGGTAAGGGCCTGGAGGTGGCCCCGGGAGCCCGCCGCCAGGGCTATGTCCCGGGCCAGGGAGCGGATATAGGTCCCCTTGGAACAATGGACATGGATGGAAGCCAGGGGCGGCTCGTAGGAGAGGAGGTCCAGGGCATAAACCGTAACGGGGCGTTTCTCCATTTCCACCGACTCTCCCTCCCGGACGCGCTGGGAAGCCCGTTTACCCCCCAGATGGATCGCGGAATAAGCCGGAGGCGCCTGGAGTATATCCCCCCGAAACCGGGGAAGGACCTCCTCCAGGACTTCCCGGGGGGGGATCTCCCCCCGGGCGATGGGGGCGCCTTCGGGATCCAGGGTATCGGTTTCAACGCCGAACCGGATGACCCCCTGGTAGTGTTTATCACAACCCGAAACCCAGGGGGTTAATTTTACCGCCCGGCCCACCAGCACCAGGAGGAGACCCGAGGCAAACTTATCCAGGGTACCGGCGTGACCTACCTTAGAAGTGGAAAAGAACTTTTTTACCAAATCCAGGGATTGAAATGAGGTTAGTCCGGGGGGTTTGTTGAGCAATACTATTCCCGAGGGCTCAGGAGCCGTCATTATGCACTAAACCCTCGATTTTTTTAATCATCTCAAAGCCTTCACGAATCCCCGGATCCTCGTGAAAACGGAGCCGGGGAATTTGGCGGATCCGCATCCCGGCGTTTAACTGGGCCTGGATAAACCCGGCGGCGCTCTGTAAACCGGCGATACCCTGCCGGGGACCCTTGGTGGTCCGATAATCGGAGACATACACATCCGCGAAGGAGAGATCCCGGGATACCTTAACCCGGGTAATAGAGATAAAGGAATCCACCCGGGGATCTTTGATCCGGCCCTCCACGATGAGGGACCCGATCAGTTCCTGAATAAGCCGTCCTATCCGTTCAAGCCTATATTCCGACATAGCTTACGGTCCAAACTTCCGGGCAATTTCTACTAATTCAAAAACCTCTATTTGATCCCCCACCTGGATGGCGTCAAACCCGTCAAACCCTATTCCGCATTCATAACCCGCCGCCACTTCCCGGGCATCATCTTTAAAACGCCGGAGGGAACTGATTTTCCCCGTATGAACCACGATACCCTCCCGGATGATATTCACACTGGCGTTCCGCTTAACCGTCCCGCTAAGGACATAACATCCGGCGATGGTACCGATTTTCGGCACCTTAAAGGTTTCCCGTACCTCCACCGAAGCGATCACTTCCTCTTTGGTATCGGGTTTAAGCATCCCCTCCATGGCCTGGCGGATCTCTTCGACCGCCTTGTATATGACATTGTATTTACGGACATCCACCTTCTCCTGATCCGCCAGGATCTTCGCCTTGGGGACGGGCCGCACGTTAAACCCGATGATAATGGCATTGGAGGCGATGGCCAGATCCACATCCCCTTCGTTGATAGCCCCCGGAAGGGCCTGGATCACATTAAGCCGTACCTCATCGTTGGAGAGTTTCTCCAAACTCGATCGGAGTACCTCGGCGGAACCCTGGACATCACTTTTGATAATAACCTTGAGTTCCTGAATCGCCCCGTCATTGATGGTATCGTAGAGGTTGTCCAGGGTGATCTTTTTGATGTTTTTGGCGTCCTCAAACCGTTTAAGCTCCTGCCGTTTTGCGGAAATCCCCCGGGCTACCCGTTCATCCCCCACCACATGGATGGGGTCCCCCGCATCGGGGATCCCCTCAAAACCCAATACCTCCACGGGCATGGAAGGGGTGGCCTGATCAACCTTTTCCCCCTTGTCGTTAAAGAGGGCCCGTACCTTTCCGGGCCAAATACCGGCCACAAAGGAATCCCCAATCTCCAGGGTCCCCCGCTGTACGATGACGGTGGCAACGATACCACGGCCGTGATCTATCCGAGATTCCAGGATCTTTCCTTCGGCGTTCCGGTTATAATTGGCCTTGAGATCCAGAATTTCCGTTTCCAGCAGGATGGCATCGATGAGCTTATCGATCCCCTCCTTCCTGAGGGCGGAAAGTTCCACAAACATGGTTTGCCCCCCCCAATCTTCGGGCATAAGGCCCAGCTCCGAAAGCTGGCTCTTAACCTTATCGGGGTTGGCCTCGGGTTTGTCCATTTTATTAACCGCCACGATAATGGGAACTTCCGCCTCTTTAGCGTGGTTTATGGCCTCAATGGTCTGGGGCATCACCCCGTCATCGGCGGCAACCACCAGTATCACAATGTCCGTTACCTGGGCGCCCCGGGCCCGCATCCGGGTAAAGGCCTCATGACCGGGGGTATCCAGGAAGGTGATCCGGCCCCCATGAACGGTATCCACCGTATAGGCCCCGATATGCTGGGTGATACCGCCGAATTCGCCGGAAACCACATCGGCGCTCCGGATGGCGTCCAGGAGTTTGGTTTTACCGTGATCCACGTGACCCATGACCGTAACCACCGGGGGCCGGGGGGCCAGGGACGCGTCATCGTCCGCTTCGGTCGCGATCACGGTCTCATCGTAGAGGCTGACAATGTTTACGTCCGCCCCAAATTCCGCCGCCAAAATCGTGGCGGTTTCCGCGTCGATCTGCTGATTTATGGTTACCATCATCCCCATACTCATCAGTTTCTGAATCAGATCCGATGCCTTAAGGTTCATCTTGCGGGCCAGTTCTGAAACCGATATCACTTCCATAATATCAATGGATTTGGGGACCGGATTGGCCATGTGGGTGATCTTTTTTTTGGTCTGGAGGAGTTTTTCCTCCATTTCCTGTTCTTTTCGCTGATAAACCGCCTTTTTCGCCTTAAAGGACTTCTTTACCGGCCCTTTCCCCTCCGCCAGCGAGGGGGGTGGGGGCAAACCAGGACCAGACCGGGGACCCTGCGGCCGGGATCCGGTAAACCCACCGGGACGGCCGGGGCCGCCGGCAGGCCGGGGCCCCCCGGGCCGGGAAGGGGCGCCGCTTCCAAACTGCCGGGGACTGCCCTGAAAACCGCCCCGGTTATCACCGGGACGGGGGCCCATCGGCCTGCCCCCGCTCCGTCCCGGACCGCCGCCCGGGGAACGCTGGTTGGAAAAAGGCGGACGGTTTCCCTCGTCCCGGGGAGGGCGCGGCCCCACCGGACGTCCCCCTACCCGGCCGACGGCGACCGCGGGCCGCTGGGTATTGGGAAAAGCGGTGATCTGCGGATCTCCACTCCGCACCGGAGGGATGTTTTTCGGTACTCCCCCCCCGGGCAGGGAATTTTCTTTGGTTCCGGCGGGTTCGGAAACAGGGGAGACGCCTTCCTTTTCATTCCCCGTTTCCACCTGGGCAGGTACCACCACGACCTTCGGCTGAATTTTTTTCGCAGCCCCCGGCGCAACCGGAAGGGCGCTTTTTTTCTTAACCACCACCACCTTGCGGCGTTCCCCATGATCCCCTCCGGAACCGCTTTTTCCTTCCTGAGGGTCATGATCGTTCCTCACATGTTTAATGAGTTCAACTTTCTTTGGTTTTTGGGTACTATCTAATTCCTCAGCCATGATCCACCTTTATTCATACCGTTAATGATGATAATTATTCATCCTCATATTCAAAACTCAACCCAATGCCGCAATTCGGACAGCTTGTCATATCCACCGTTATCTTGGCTCCACATTCGGGACATTCATATTCCTCCACCTCCGGGAAATTCTCTTCCCCCTCCGCTTCCATGGCGGAACTTTCCTCCCCGCTCTCCGGAACATCATCGGAAAAGACCTCTTCTCCCTGGATTTCTTCCTCTTCCACAATTTCAACATTATCTTCAATAAGTTTACGCAGAACCTCAATCTGTTCCGGGGTAACCCCCGGGATATCACCGAGTTTCTCCGGTGAGAGGGCAAGAAAATCTTCGATAAAATCAATACCGTTGGTCCGGAGGGCTTCGGCCACCGCGGAATCCACCCCGGGCAATTCCAAAATCCGGGATATCTCTTCGTCATAGGATTCGGGATCCCCGAAAAGTTCGGAAACCGCCCGCCGGGATTCGGAGGATATATCCATTTCCGCAAACTGGGCATCGGTTTTAACGTCTATATTCCAATCCACGAGGCGGTTCGCCAAACGCACATTCAGCCCCTGCTTCCCTATGGCCAGGGAAAGCTGGGAATCGCTGACCACCGCCAGGGCCTGGTGTTTGCCTTCATCCAAAACCACCACATCCCGGACCTCCGCCGGGGAAAGGGCATTTTTTATGAACCGCCGGGGGTCCGGATCGTATTTAAGGATATCGATCTTTTCCCCTTCCATTTCTCGGATCACCGCCTGGATCCGGACCCCCTTAAGACCCACACAGGCCCCCACCGGGTCCACATCCTCCCGGTTGGAATAAACCGCTAGTTTGGTTCGGTACCCCGGCTCCCGAACTATTTTGTGAATTTCCACGGTTTTATCGTAAACTTCCGGTACCTCAAGCTCAAAGATGGCCCGGACAAAATCGGTATGGGTCCGGGAAAGTACCACCTGGAGCCCCGCGGGGGTCTTGTTTACCTCGGTGATCAGAGCCTTGATCCGATCGTTTACATGGTAGATTTCCCGGGGAGACTGGTATTTTTTAGGCAGGATCCCCTCCACCTTTCCCAGATCCACATAAATGGTACCGTTCCGTTCCCGCTGATAGTACCCGATGATTATCTCCCCCACCTTATCCTTGTATTCCTCAAAAAGGCTGTCTTTCTGGATTTCCCGAATAGACTGATGGGCGGTCTGTTTGGCGCTCTGTACTGAAATCCGGTCAAAGTCCTTGGGGTCTACTTCTAAAAGCAGCTCATCCCCAATTTCCGCCTCGGGGTTCAACTCCCGGGCTTCTTCCAGATCTATCTCCGAAACCGGATCGTAAACACCATCTACAATTTTTTTCTTTGCGTAAATCGAAACTTCCCGGTTGTCATCACTAAACCGGACAATCGCGTTGTCGGCGTTTCCAAAGCGGCGTTTATATGCCGCAAGAAGGGTGTTTTCGATGGTCCGCAGCACCAACTCCTCAGAGATACCCCTATCCTGAATAAGTTGATGTATTGCCTCCGTCATATCCGTTGCCACGAGTTTTCAACCTCCTGTGAGTAATCTAACTTTGCCTTGGCGATAATTTCATAGTCAAGCTTCATTTCTCCATCCCGATTCTTAATCGTAACCTGGGTGGTATCCGCGGCTACCAAGATACCGCCGGACCAATCGGAAATATCCGTCCTGAAACACCGTACACCCCGGCCTATATAACAGGCAAATTCGGAACCGTCTTTAATAACCCGGTCTATCCCCGGGGAGGACACCTCTACGGATAGATCCTGACCGGGAAAGGCCAACTCCAACCGGGGAAGCAGGGCATGATGGACCCGGGAACAACCCTCCACCCCCATGGGGTTTGGCCCGGAAACCACAGCACGGATTTGAACGCCCCCCTTATGATGGAATACGGATAATTCCACCAGGATCATTCCCAAACCCGTTATTACCGGTTCAAGCGCGTCAAAAAGAGGATTTCCACCCCGGGGAGTAAACCGCAATAAGCCCTCCATGATTCCGAACCGGCTGCCGATTAAGGTAAAACACCAAACCAATCCCCAAACGACCGGTTTGGGGATTGCCGCTGCCTTTCCCGGCAACAAAAAAGGGCCGTCCCTGCGAGCCCTTTTTAAATAAATCTCAATTGTCGTATAAATTCTATCGAGGCAATCACCCTTTGTCAATAGGGTTGTGCACGATTATGGGTATTATGCGGACCCGGTGTTACCGAACCAGAACGATCCCGCTGAGGATCCGGCGGGTTCCCTGATTTTGGCCATTGGCCAGGATCATTTCCCGCAGCTCCAGGCGGCCCCGGACCGTCACGATCCGCTGTTCATACCCCGCAAGGATCCTACGGTCTTCCCGGGCTATATGCCACTCATAGCCCTCCGCATCGGTAAGCACCGGCTCTGGAAAGGGTTCGCTTCCCCGCAGGCTGAGCCTTCCGGTAAGCTCCAAAAGCTGTCCCGGAAGGGCACGGTCATGGAGACCTTCCCCGGACACTACCGGTTCTTCCGTTTTTGGGATGTCCCCATTTCCCCGGGGGAAAAGCAACCCCGGAAGAAACACCCACAGGGCCATAAAAAAAAGGTCTTTTTTCACGATCATCCTTTCCCCAGCCTAGGGAAGGGGGCGGTTTTTTTTCGCCATTTCCCGGAAATCCACGGGATAATTTCCCTGGGGTTCCTCCGGGGGACCGAGCTTATTCCGGTTTACCGCATTTCTCCCCATCCCCGTGGGTCCCAATGAGGCCACATACCCGTATTCAGGCTGTCCTTTCTCAGAGGGATTTCCATTAAAGGTGAGGAGGTCCTTTCCTGAGTAAGGGGCGGCATATAAATCCGCAGGCGGGGTAGATTCCGGGAGGCCAATATAATAAATATTATCCCTTGGGGCATATGCTAAAGAAGTACCCTCGGGGATTGGGGAAAACACCCCCTCGCCGGGAGCTAAAGAGTACTGAGAACCGCCGACGTATATATTCTGTACCGTCAAGGTTACTTTTCTTTGATTTTCGTCTTTAAGCTCGTTCTTATACCCATAAAACCCCCTGCCTTCTTGATAGTAATTAGCCAGCATCCAGGTGGCAAGCAGGGTTTTCCAATCATAAAATGCAGGGGGAAACCCATGGGCGCTGTTCATCACCGCCTCGATTACGGCCCAGTAGTCGGCATGGTTCGAATTGGCGATATCGGTGTATATATCATTCTTCCCCTTAGCCTGGATCCCCAGCCACCGGAAAAAAAGATAGGCGGTGGAGTAATTCTCCAGGACATACCCATGCTGTTCCCACTCTCCATCCCAGACAAAAAAATTATTCCCATAGGGTATGGAGGTACCTTTCATATTAAAATAATTTATCCGCTGGGTAATTTGTTCTCCGCCGTAAATATATTCCGCCGCCAGGGATAAACCCTCATTGATCCAGGTGTTTTTGGGCTTTCCACCGGAAAAATTGATAAGATGCTGCAATTCATGGGCTACAACGGTACAAAAATCTTTTAAGCGGCGGGGATCCCCGGGATATACATCCATAAAAAGCATGGCCGCCCTGTTGGAATTGGGGAAGGCGTACATGTGGGTAGAATCAAAGTAACCCGCCACATAACCGCCGCCACCGGTAAACCCATCTTGGATATCCAGCAGGAGCAGGAAGAGTTTACCGTTATTCACGGGCATATAAGTGATTTCGCCAAAAACACCGGTAATTTTGGGATAGATTTCACTTGCATATTGATCGGCGACATTCTTCGCCACATCAGGGGGTATATTCTCGTTCACATCGCCGTAAACAATACAGAAGTCATTTTCCACAAGTTTTACCCCCTCTACTAAGTACCAGGTATTACCGGTGGTAACCGCGTGAAAAGTTGTAAGCGGTTTTTCCGCCGGCAACAAAACCCATTGGGCATAAAGCTCCATATGGTTATCCAGCGATACCGGGCCTCCCGGTTTGTAGGAAGCCCCCCTGCCGTCAGGCTGGATATTCCACCCGGCAAAATAATATCCGGCTTTAGTCAAATATCCGGAATTTACCGCCGTGTTTATCCTGGCTCCGGGTACCGCCTGGGCCGCCTGGGGAGGAGTTCCATCATCGTGTCCGTTTCCGTTATAGGACAACCGATAAAGCTGAATCGTCGGTTGCACCGAATTAGCACAGGCAGAGAAAGCCAAAAAAACAATAAGTCCCGACAAAATCATCTGGCCGGTATATTTTTTTCTCATGCCTTATATATACCCTTATTTGTCAAACGTAACAAGCTTTTCGGCCTAAAACAAGGATAAAATCCCCTATTAATCATAAAAAAGCGCTATTCCATAGACCTTTTCCGCGCCCCCCTCCTTAAGGGCCGCGGCGCAGGCATCCAGGGTAAAGCCGGTGGTGATCACATCGTCAAGAAGAACCACCTCCGGAGGGGGCTTTTGGGTACAGCGGATCCTGCCTCGGAGGTTTGTTTTCCGTTTTTCCCGGGTAAGTCCTTTTTGGGTTTGGGAGGAAAACCGTTTAAGGCAGCGGTATACCGGCAGGGCCCCCGAAGAAGGCTTTTGTTCCCGGTACTGTTTTTCCAACAGCCCGGCCAGGTATTCCACCTGATCCCAGCCGTAACGCCGTAATTTTCCCGGCCGGGGGGGTACGGGTACCCAGCAGGGATTTTCCATCCCTTCCCGGGGGAAAAAGGAAAGGCTCTCCGTAAGCTTCTCCACGAAAAAATTCCCCAGACTTCGGAATTTACCGAATTTATAGGCCCTGAGGACCTTTTGGTATTTTCCGGTATAGGGGAAAACCGCAAAAACCCGATCAAAAGAGCGCCCCTCCCCCTCCCGGCAGGGAAGGCACCGTTCCTTTTCGGATATCAGGGGACGCCCGCAGAGGGAACAGCGGTTTTCATCCCCCGAGGAAAGGGCCGCTTTACAATCTCCGCAGAGCCCGTACCGGGCGTCCTGGGGGTCCAAAAGAAGTTTTCCGCAGACCGGACATCCCGAGGGGAAAAACCATTCCCGGATAAAGGGGAAAAAAGATTTTTGATGATCCATACCCCTTATAAGGCAACGGCATTCAGGGCGCTTTAGTCAAAGAGGGAGGGAGTGCCTTTTCCCGTACCGGCGGGGCGATTTCCCTTGGAAGTATGGACACCTTTGGGATCAACCAAGGATTTCCAGGTATGGATCCGGTATAAGGCCTCCAGGGGGGTCATACGGTTCGGATCCAGGCTGAGGATATCCTCGATAAAAACATCCAGTTTTTCGCCCCAGCTCCCGGAAGGAGCCGGGGGGAGGGGTTCCTCATCCCCCGGAGACTTGGAACCGTCGGGAAGGGCATCGTGGAGGGCTTTTTCGTTTTCCCTAAGCCGGGTCATGATCCGGCCGGCCCGCTGCAGGACCCGTTCGGGGAGACCCGCCAGGCGGGCCACCGGAAGACCGTAGGATTCCGCGGCAGACCCTTCCTTCAGTTTGCGTAAAAAAATGATTTCCCCGTTCTGGTCCAGGACCTCCATGGACCGGTTGGCCAGGGCGGGGTGGGCAATCAGGGACAATTCGTGGTAATGGGTGGCAAAGAGGGTCCGACATTTTATATAATCCAAAAGCTCCTCGCAAACCGCCCATGCTATGGAGAGTCCGTCGTTGGTTCCGGTTCCCCTCCCCACTTCATCCATGATCACGAGGCTCTTTTCGGTGGCGGTATGGAGGATATAGGCGGTCTCGTTCATCTCCACCAGGAAGGTCGATTCTCCCCGGGCCAGGTTATCCGATGCCCCGACCCGGCAATAGATCCTATCCACCATGCCGATCTCCGCTTCCCGGGCGGGGACAAAACTCCCCATCTGGGCCATGATCACGATCAAGGCGGTTTGGCGGAGGTAGGTGGATTTACCCGCCATGTTCGGCCCGGTAATCAGGGCAAAGAAGACCCCATCCCCTTCCAGGATGATATCATTGGGAATAAATTCCCCCCGCTTTAAATGGACCTCCACCACGGGATGACGGCTTTCCAAAACCCGGATCCGGTTGCCGGTATTCACCTGGGGCCGGATCCACCCCTGGGCGGTGGCGGCCCAGGCCAGGGACTGGGCGACGTCAAGTTCGGCGATCCGCCGGGCCGAGGCGGACAGATCCGGAATAAGCTCCTTGGCCTTGTTCCGGATCTCCAGGAAAAGTTTTTTTTCCAGTTCAATCACCTTATCGGAGGCCCCGTTAATTTCCGATTCCAGGGCGGCGAGTTTATCCGTGGTGTACCGTTCCCCGGAGACTATATTCTGACGGCGGATAAACCGGGGGGGGACTTTGGGCAGGTTGGCCTTGGTTACCTCGAAAAAATACCCGATAAAACGGTTGTGCTGGATCTTAAGGCTGGGAATCCCCGTCGCCTGCCGTTCTTCTTCCAGGTAATCTTCCAGCAGCTTCCGTCCGTTGTCCCGAAAGCGCCGGACAGCATCCAGGTCGGCATTAAAGCCATCCTTAATCAAATTCCCTTCGGTGAGCAATATGGAGGGGTCCTCGGGGATGCTCCGCTCCAAAAGGTCCATAAGGTTCATCAGCCGCTCAAAACCCTTGGAATCCAGGGACGTGGCAGAGAAGGATTCAAAGTCCAGGTTCAACTTTCCGCTCAGCCCTTCCACCGCCTCAAAAGCCTTCAGGGCGTTTTTTATGGCAAGCATATCCTTGCCGTGGGCCCTATCCATGGCCAACCGGGAACTCAGCCGTTCCAGGTCCGGGGTTTTCCCCAAAAGCTCCCTAAAGGAAGCAAGCTGCCCCTGCTCATGGTAGAGGGTTTCCACCATATCAAGCCGTTTATTGATCCGGACAAGATCCTGCAACGGGTGAAGGATCCGCCATTTTAAGAGCCGCCTCCCCATGGAGGTTTTGGTCTCGTCCAGAACTTCCAACAGGGAAAACCGTACATCCCCATCCCGAAGGTTCCTGATAAGTTCCAGGTTCCGCTGGGTGGATTCGTCGATACCCACATATTCGGATTCCCCGTAGAGACTGATGGTCCGCACATGGGGCAGCAGGCTTTTGGCGGTATCGTCCAGATAATCCAGCAGCGCCCCGGCGGAAATAATCTCCGGGCTATCCTCCTCCAAGCCGAAACCTTTAAGGCTTGCCGTTCCAAACTGGCCTTCAAGCCGTTCTTTGCTCCGGACCGGATCAAAAAGCCAATCCGCCCAACGGTTTACCACCAGACCGGATCTTCCTAAAATTGCCTCCGCTAAACCGGGATATTCTTCCAGCAAGGATTCCTGGACCACAATTTCCTTTACCTGGAGCCGTTCCAGCTCCAGCCTGAGCCGTTCATCGGCGCCCGCAAAGGGGAATGAGGTGGCATGGAAATCCCCGGTGGAAAGATCGATATAGGCGAAGGAGAGAAATTTGGCAGTCGAGGAAAGGGCGGAAAGGTAGTTGGAACTGCCCTTTTCCAGATAGTCATCGTCCACCGTGGTTCCCGGGGTGATAACCTCTACCACTTCCCGTTCTATAATACCCCGGCCCTTACCGGGTTCGGTAAGCTGTTCGCAAATAGCTATCTTTTTACCCAATCGTAATAAACGGGCAATATAAGAACGGGCCGCATGATAGGGAAGCCCGCACATGGGCAATCCGTTACGGCTTGTCAGGGTGAGATTAAGTAAGCCGGAAACTTCCAGGGCATCATCCGCGAACATCTCATAAAAATCACCTAGACGAAAAAAAAGTACCTCCCCCTGATGCTCCCGTTTGATCCGCCTATATTGATCCAGCATGGGACTCGAATCGGCAGAACTGATATGACCTCCTAATAATTAATACATCCCCTTATCGTCCGGCTCGGGCCGATAAGCTTTGAATAAGCTTATCCGTTATATCCACTGTAGGGCTATACCAAATTATACCCGTATTATCCTTCAGACTTAAAACCATGGTATACCCCTCGCTTTCCGCGATATAACGAATTTCAGTTAATACCTGATCCAAAAAGGTACTTGACTGGGCAAGGCGATCCTTCTGTTTTTCCAATTCGGCGGTTTTAAGCTGATAGTACTCCTTGAGGTACTCCGAGCGCCGGCTGATATCATTTTCCAGCCTGAGGACCTGTTCCTGGTCTCCCCGGGCTTCGGCCCTGGCATGGGAAAGCCTTAATTCCTGAATTTCCTCGGTCATCCGGTCTATTTCCACCTGGACCTGACGGCTGCGCTCCTCAAATTCCCGAACCGCCCGGGATTCCCGGAAGAACGCGGTATATACCTTGGTCATGTCCACCACCGCAAACCGGGTAAGCTGTTGCGCCCCCAGGGTTCCCAGGACCATAAAAAAAACCACCAGGATCGCCGGCTTCTTTATCATCATCACCACCTCTAATATGTAGATAAGGCAAAGGATATTACAAAATCAATTCCCGAGGCAGGTTTCGAGGGATTACCTCCGATACTCCCCGGAATCCAGGTAAATGCCCCATCGGTATACTTAAACCGTTTGGCAAAGATAAACCTAAAGGGGAATTGGGGTATGGCAAAGCGTAAGCCCCCCCCAAAGCTAAACCGCATGTCATCAAGCTTAAATTCGCTAAAGAAGGTTTTGGGGGTCTCTTTAACCGCCGCAGCGTCAAAAAACAGGTCCAGGGCCAGGATATTGGGAACCACGGGGATACGAATTTCCGCCCAATTTTCCCACAGGGCCAAACCACGGTTAAGCCGCTGATCGGTCCATCCCCGGCCAACGAACATCCCGTCCACCAGCAATTTATTTGCGTCCTCAATCATAGCCTTGTCGTAACCAGGCTCGGGAAATATGAACGAAACCCCCGTATGGATCCCAAATACCGCCTTTAACGCATAATTATCAAAAAGCTGCAGGTTAAAAAGGGTCAAGAAATACTCCGCCTTGGTATCCGACTTAAGGTAATGCTCCACCTCAAAGGGGAAAATGCCATAAAGCCCGAACCGTTGTATGCCATAATACCCCTTGGAGGGATCATAATAAACATCCCGTTGATCCAGCGAAATACTGGTCCAAAGTGATTCCGCCGGAACCCAGCGGTTATTTCCGGAACGAAGGGTGGGATCAAAGGCCCTGAATAAATCGTCGTCATAGCTATTATGCACCAGGGCGGATCGGATCCCTCCGCCCAAACTCAGGTTTCCCAGGGGGGTAAGGAAACGATACCCCGTGGAAAAACCCAAAGAAAAACTCCATTGATTGTACTCCATCAAATATGCGGAGGGGGGCAGTTTATTATTGCGTTCATATTCCGCATAGGAATCAAATCCGTCGGGATAGGCATAGGTTTCGTCGCCGTCAAAGACGGGGTCCAATCTATCCATGGCCGCTACCCGTTTTGCGTGCTGTACGCTAAAATCAAAGCCCCCCGTCAGGGGAAGGCCGAAAAGCCACCGCTGGGTATACTCCAGGGAAAGAGCCTGGGTGTCGGGGGACGCGGTTACCCCGGCGCCGACGATGTTACCCCGGCCGAGGAAGTTCCGGTCATTCCATTTTACCAGCCCCGATATGGGAAAGCTGTCGGGATCCGCGCTGCCGGAAAAGGTGACCCCTAATTGGACATCCATGGTCGGCTGTTCTTCCACGGTAAAGATCAGATCCATCAGGCTTTCGGCGCTTCCCTGGGGGGTATCCGGTACTACCATGGAAAAGTATTGCAGATTAGAGAGATTCCGGATCCCTTCCATTACTTTGGTTTTAGAAAACACATCCCCCGGTTCCAGGGGAATTTCCCGGAGTATCACCTCATCCTTGGTTTTTTCATTACCCCGGATAATAATATGCTCTATGTGGGCCCTGCCCCGTTCCTGAATAGTAACTTTATAGGAGACCAACCCTTCCGCGGGGTTACGGTCTTCGTCCCGGGTAATGGTATTAAATATATACCCATTTTCATAATAAAGGTCCGCCACCCGCTGCAGGTCTGTCTCAACCCGCCGGGCATTAATCGTTTCACCGGGTTTGGACCGGATGAGATCGGCTAGTTGTTCGGTAGAAAAAATAAGATTCCCCTCAAAGCTAACCCCGTTAAATTTATACATCCGCCCCTCATGGATACGGAAAATAAGGGTAAGGTTATTACGATCCTTTTCATCCTTCCGGATGTTCCGGATCACATCGGTTACCTCCGCATCTATATACCCCCGATCATGGTAATATTGGGTAATGGTATTGATATCCTCCAACAGTTTAGCCTCCTGAAAGGCGCCGTCGGTGATAAGATTTTTTCGTTTTAAAGACAACTGTCCCCGGAGGGTACCGGTGGAAAAGATGGTATTACCTTCGAACTCAATGGATTCTATGGTGATCCGTTCCCCTTCGGTTATATAAAAAGTCAATACGGTGGTTTCATCTTTATTGGGCACCAATTCGGATCTGACCTGTATATCGGGAAAACCCTTTTCCAGATAGGTATTGATGATCGCCATTTCATCTACCCGCAATTTAGCCTGATTCGCCACATCATTGATTTTGACGGAGATCACCCCCTGCAGATTTGAACGGGTAATGGAACTATTACCGACAAAAGCTATTCGGGATACGACGGGCCGTTCTTTTACCGTAAATTTAATGATAATTTCACTGCCCGCCAGGTCCGATGGGATGGCACTGGGGGTAATGGTCTCGAAATATTCAAGGGCATAAAGCCTTCCCTGAAGTTCCCAAAACAGGTCGTCATTAAACAGACGGCCAAAGTATGGATTTATGACTTCTTCCAAATCCGCCAACTTGACGTTCTTAAGTCCTTCAAAGACTATATCCTTAATAGGTTTATCCTGATACCATTCGCCGCCTTCCTGGGCAAAACCGGGAAAAATCAACAGCAAAAGCAAAAAAGCCACCAATCCAAACCGCATTAACGCTCCTCATGATGCTGCCATTTCGATGATTCTACCATCAAAAGACAGTTTAATTAATAGGGCCGATTTCAAGGCCGAAATTTTGAAACCGCCGTAGTCGCTATCAAAATGTCCGACGCCAGGTCAAGGTAATCGAATGATCATTTACAAACATATATTCGGGATGCCGGGGAACGAAATCCCATCGAATGTCAAATAATGGACTCCGTAACTCTATGCCAATCTCAGGTTCAAAGGCATACCCCCCCATGGTTTTTTTATTTTCATCGTATCGCAGGGACAACATGGATTGAAAAAACATATCGGATCCAATGTATTTACCTAAAAAAACAGCGGTATTATCAAAATAGTTACTAACCAGACTCATCCGGTCAACCGGGACCTGGAGCCTGGTGGCCCCCAGAACCGCATTTTGCAGCACCTGGGAACGGAACGAAAACATATCCAACCGGGTAAAATCCCGGACATACCGTTCCAAACGTCTTACCACCCGAAATTGGGCCAAAAAATCGGAAGACGCGGCGAGCATATTGGCCAAAACATCACTGCCCCCTGCCACAGTGGTACCGGTTAAATTCTGCCCCAAAATGGAAATAATATCAACCTGGGAAAGGGCCGGACTCGATTCAAACCGCGCCGTAAAGGATTCCAAGGGGGATTGATCGATGATGAGGGAGATCGTTACCGGCCCTTCCGTGGCGTACTCCCGGATCTCGGCCCGGGCGGATATGAGGGGCTCAAACTGAACCTCATTTTCATTAAAGTAGAGGGTACCCTCCCGAAGGTAAAAACTCCGCTGAATATAAAAAATTTCCCCGCTCCTGAGTTTTACATCCCCCACCACGGTATAGCGATCGGTTTGGGTATCGATCTTCACCTTGAGGTTTGCGCCCCGGTCCGCCTGGGCCCGGATGATGGGAAAATCCGCGTTGGGCCAGAGAAATTCAACCTTACTGCCGGTTCTGATATTGAGATCCGTAACCACCGGTATGGAGGATGAAGCCAAAGCAAGTTCTGCACCTTCATCGGTAAACCCCTGCATATCCAGGGTTATTTCCGTGTCACGACCGGTTAAATCACCGGTTACCATCAGGACACTATGATCCATGGATACGTTCAAAACCCCCGAGGTCAGTCCCTGGGCCCTGACCCCCCCCACATCAACTCCAAAGGGAATGGCCTGCTCCTGAATGGCCTGGATGTTTATGGAGAAGATGTTGGGGATCCAACGGTCAAAACGGAACCAGCCGCTTACCCTTCCCTGACCGGAACCGACCTTAACATCAATGGGGCCAAAGGTCATCTCGGTACCGTCCAATAAGAGGGTAATCGGGGTGGGGCCTATATCCTCGGTAAGGAATTGGGGGATCCGGATCCGAACCCCCGTACCCGAAGCGATTCCGTAAAATTCCGGATCCGCCAGGGGACCGGTAATATCCAAAGAAGCGGTAATGATCCCCTCGGGAATTTCGATACTTTTGGTAGAAATAAATGACCAGAGGGAACCCATATCTATATTCAGATCCGAAGAATGAGCATTGATAGTCCCGTCGGCGACGGTACCGGAAATAGAACCCCGAATGGGCGACGGATTGGAGAAGCCCGCATAAAATCCCCCGTCTTCGGCGAGCCACATCTGGATCATTTCATCAGGACCGCCGGAAAGGGAAATAAGGGATTCGGAACGGGAAAAAGAAAAATCAAAGGGCTCCGCGGATTCGGCGGTATTTACCCGGATATGGTTTACCAGCAAACGCCCGTCAAAGGATTGCAGCATCCGGTTTATATCAAACCAGGAATCCAGGGGCTTAAAATCAACCCGTGCCGTCAGGGATACATCCATATCCCGGCCCAGGGCGGTCCCCCAAATATGGGCATCCGTCTCCACCAGGGGTATTTTATTGTTCATCCTGAGATAGGAAAATTCCGCGGTGAGGCCGCCGTAGGAGATCTGTAAATTTTCGGCAAAAAAATTATCCGCCGTCAGGGCACCGGATACGGAGGCATGGACCGGGGTTTCGCTTATAGACGCGGTCAAGGAGGACAGGTTAAAGTCCACGAGAAAAAAATCCATGGAATTCCACGTTATAGCCGTATCCCCCGTAACCAGGATATTGTTGGAATTTCGTATGACCCGGCCAATCTGAAACTGGGAAAGCTGTAGATTAAGGGTAAGGGCGCCGTTGCTCCATCCACCCTTCAGGATGAATTCCTCGGCATCTTCGGGATTGGCCAGAGAAACCGTACCTGAAATATCGGAAAAAGCCTCGTCCCAGGCTAATGAGGCCCCGCCGGATAACAGGCCCCGGCCGTCATTAAACAGGAGTTCGGGAAACCACGCCCCGTCTTGATTCCCCCTGCCCCTGAACGATAGGGTGGTGGTAAGCGATGCGGGGGTGGACAGTTCCCGGACTTCCAAATTGCTGATGTCAAAAGACCATTGGTCCTTTGATTCATACCGCATGGACGACAGGAGGGTAAGCCAGGCGAATTGGCCGTTAATGGGAAGCGGGAAAGCGGCGGTTTCTACAAATCCTGAATATCCGCCAAAATCGGTTTTGGCCATATAAACCGAAAGCCCATAGGCGCCCTGGATACTCAAGGAACGCTGATCCAGCACCAGCCCTTCAAAATAATAGGCCATCTCTTGGTAGGCCAGGCGCAGGGCAAATGAAATGTCCTGGAGATTGGAAAAATCCGCGGAACCGGAAAACATGGTCATCTCTTCGCCCCAAACCACCCGGCCGTCTTCCACCTCAAGGCGCAGATCGCTCCCTGATAGGGAAAACAGGGAAAAAATGTCCTGTTCCCCCCCATAGGCAACCACGGAATGGGGAGCATTATACAACAGATGCTCAAAATCGGTGGTAATGAATATTTCGGTGGTTACCGCTATATCCTCCAGCAGACCCACCGCCGCTTCCGGGACCGCCGGTATATTTCCAAAGGATCTGGCTATGTTGATTATATCCAACAGGGGAAAGGAGGTCAGAAAGAACGTTACCTGAAGTTCCCGGGGATTAAAGGTATAGGAACCATCCAGGGACAGCTTAGTGGGCTGAACATCCTCGTAGGATTCCATGTTCTTAAACTGCAGGGCCGATACAAAAAAGTTTAAGCCCTGATCTTCCCATTGAATTACCGCATCCAGGGCGGAGATTAACACGGAACCCAGGGACAGGTCCTCCCCGGAAATAGTAAACTCCCGGCCTTCGGTACTGATACTGAAATCCCCACTGACCGAAGGGGCGTCCCCGGAAAGGCTCAATTTGGAAACCGAGAGGGTACCGTTCGGCGCAAAGGGGTCCAGGCCTATTTCCCCTGAAAAATCCAGAACCCCCAGGGGGGCAGTGAGGGATATCTTATCAACGGTAATATGCCGTTGATCCCCGGTTCCGCTTATAGTATACGCGGTGTCCCCCATGCCCAAGGACATACCAGCCGGGATAATTCCGGAAAGATCCAGGTCATAACTTATTTTCCCCTCCCGGTCAATCCCCAAGGAAGCGGTGCCGGTGGTCCGCAGGGCAAGCCAGGCATTGTACTTTGCCCAGGGACCCGAAAAGGAAAATAACTCGCCCAGTAAAAAATTTTCGGACTGGAATTCCCCGGAAAGTTCTCTTGATGCAAGGTCATACCCCATATGCAAATCCAAAGGAATCTGATCGTCAATCTTTCTTATTTCGATTTTACCGTCCGCGAGGGTGCAATTTACCGTCAACGGCCGCAACGCAAACAGATCCGTCTCAAAAGCGGGAACATTTAACGTAACAAATCCATTATCCAGCGCATCAGAAAATTCACCCCTGATTTTGCCGGAAAAGTCCGCCTCCAGGGAACGGCCCAGAGTTCGGTCTAAAAAAACATCCGTATCCCATTGGCCTTGAAAACTGATCCGGCCCTGCTCTACCGTAAAGTTCAAGGTTACATTATCGGCGGCAAGGCTGTTTTCCCCATCCTTGAGGATACATTCCCCTCCCCTAATCCGGACCACCAAATTTTCGGGCAGCATATCCTTACTCCAACGGATCCCGGTGGAATAAGAATCCGTAGAAGAAGATAGAAGCCGCCACAAATCCCTATCCCGCGCCGAATCCAGGACTATGGCCGGTTTATCGATAAGGATGGAATTAACCGATGCTACCAGCTCCCCCCGTAAAAGTTTCCAGGGGGAATAGGAGATCCTGAGCCGGGAGATCTCCACCGCGGGTTCGGTATCAATACCGGAGATCCGGATGTTTCGTATGTCCAGGGTCCCGAAAACCGAGGTCCCCATAGAGGCATATTCGATCCGCCGGTTGATTACCTCCTCCAGCCGGGTAATACCGTAATCCCGAAGCTCGGTCATACGGTCGGACATGGCACGCTGCAGGGGCCGTAATATGAGGGTGGTAACGATGACCAGGATCAAAAAGGTGAGAAATTCCATACTGAACCGAATTAAACGGTAACCAGTGTGTTCATGTAATCTACCGGCGTGATTTTCCGCGGAATTGACCACCTGTGATCCCTTGCATCTCATTTAAGCCGGTGCAAAACCAAATCGGCTTTTAAAAGCGGCTCAAAAATTAGTATACTAAAAATACCACGAATATGCAAAAAAAGCCATGCCATGGTATAACAATACCATGAATATACTCCGTAATTTTGTTGTTTTTGAAGGCGGCGACGGGAGCGGTACCTCTACCCAGATTGAACTGCTCCGAAACCGTCTTAATCCGGAGCAAACTCCGGAAATCCACCGGGGGGGGAAAACCGAACCGGGCCTCCGGCTATTTGCCACCTTTGAACCCACGGACAGCCCCATAGGCCGCATCCTCCGTCAGGCCCTGCGGGGAACCCTGCCCTTAAAACCGGAAACCGTCGCCCGGCTTTTCGCGGCGGACCGGAACGAACACCTCTTTGGCCCCGAAGGTATTCGGGAGCACTGTCTTGCGGGAGATCTGGTTGTTTCGGACCGTTATGTCCCCTCTTCCCTGGTGTATCAAGGGATAGACTGCGGGGAAGCATTGCCCGCCCTTTTGAACCGGGATTTTCCCCTCCCGGAACTGCTCATTTTTTTTGACCTTGACCCGAATATTGCCCTTGAACGGCTGGAAGGGCGCTCCGGGCGGGACGTTTACGAACGCCTTGATGTCCAGCTCCTGGTACGGGAACGGTACCGGGCCCTGCTCCCGGCCTATGCCGCCGGGGAGGTCCGGCTGGAACACCTGGATGCCTCCAGGCCGGCGGAAGAAGTGGCCGAAGAGGTCTGGAGGATTCTGCGGCAAATGCCGATATTTGAAGCGTGGGGGGAGGAGAGCTGAGGAGGAACAGTGGGAAAGGCGCATAAATTTTGGGGTATCTTGCTTATGGGGATTCTGTTATGTATCCTGAACCCCCCGTCCTTAAACGCCTATTTAGTCCGGTACAAGGAGCAGTTCTTTAAGCTCTACCATCTCCACTATATCCAGTATCCCGATGATACCATGGAAAATATCTATTGGCTTGAGCGGGCCCTCAAGGCGGATTTTGCCAATCCCCTCTATGCCATGGCCCGGATCGAAAACGAAATCCAATGGGAAAAATACCGGTACCTCTTTATGATGCATGTCAACCTCAAACTGATAGAACAGTACCTTTTTTTAGGGAACAAGTGGAATAAACGGAACGCCTATTTTTACAACGCCCCCTGGAAAGAACAAAATCTGGAAAGCCTGGAAACTGCGGAAACCTGTTTCCGTACCGCCCTGTACTACTGGAAAGACGCGATCGAATGGGGGATGAAGGCCCAGGAGCGGCGGTTCCGGTTTATCAACCTTACCCAGGTTCAATTTTGGGAAGATGAAGCGGCCAGAATCGAGAATAAATCCCTGGATTACGAAAAAATCATCAACCGGGAGTTGGCTTTGCTCCAGGGTGTTCGGGAACGCTTCCAGGCTATGGACGAAAACACCTACTGAGGGGTTCCCCTTTCCGGTAAGTTACCCGGATCCTCGGGCCAGAAGTGTTTTGGGTAGCGGCCCCGCAGTTCCTTACGGACTCCGCCATAGGAACCGGCCCAGAAACCCGGTAGATCCGCCGTGATCTGGATGGGCCGGTCCGCCGGAGAGAGGAGATGGAAGACCACGGGGATCCCCAGGATACGTTTTTCTTCCCCGATGCCAAAGGCGTCCTGAAGGCGAAGGCGGAGTACCGGTTCCCCGGAACCGTAGTCCAGGGGGCGTTTTTTCCTGTTGGGAAGGATAAAGAAATCCGGAACCCGGCGGTCCAGATCCTGTTTTTGTTTCCACCCCAGCCGGGCCTCCAGGGCCCGGGCCAAACCGGTTCCGTCGATGACGGGCCCCTTGCCCCGATCACGGCCTTCCCATAGCTCGGGACCAAGCCAGTCCGAGGCGGTCCGGGAAAGGGCTTCGTCGGTCCATTGGGCAGCGTCCGGCCCTTCTCCGCCCCCGGAAGCGGCAAAAAAGCGGATCCGGTCCAGCAGCCGCCGGGCCCCTTCATCCCAGGGAAGGATCCCCAGCCCCTTATCCCGGAGCAGGACGGGCAGTTCCGGGAGGATCTCTTCCCGCGATCCGGGCCGCCGCTCTTCGGAGATGACGAGCTTCCCCGCCCGGCGGGTAACCGTGGTCCGGGGGATCAGATCCTGCCAGGAGACGGCGGTGTGGGTCCTGATCTCCCCCGCCAGCGCCGCCAGGGCGCCCGCCGGGGAAAGGGGGGCGGCCAAAGCTATCCGGGCGGCCCGTTCTCCGGCGTCCACCTCCACCGCCACCAGCCATTCCGCCTCTCCCAGGGGGCCCTCCAGGGTTCCCTCCCGGCCCGAAACAAACCGGAACCGCCGTCCCCCCTGGAGCCTGGCGATCCGGTCGGGAAAAGCGGCCCTGAGGAGGTCCCCCACCGAGGCCTCTTCCCCGGGATTCCAGGAAAGATCCCCCGCCCCGGAGCCCAGCCGTTTGAGGAGATCCCCGGCGGTTCTCAGAATTCCCGTTACCCAGGGGGTGTTCCCGATCCCTTCCCGGGCCTGCCGAACCAGGGCCAGCCGGCGGCGGAAATCGGCGTCCTCCAGGATCCCCGACCCGTCCCGCTCGGAGAGGATCGCCGCCGACACCGCCGCAAGCCCCCCCTGTCCCGCGGCCTGCCCCGCCAGGCAGAGCGCCCCCAGCCGGGGATGCAGTCCCAGCCGGGCTATCTCCCTGCCCCGGGTGGTAGCCCGGCGATCCCCATCCGCCGCCCCCAAGCGCCGGAGTAGTTCCAGGGCCCGGTCCCAGGCCGATTCCGGAGGCATATCCGGCCAGGGAAGCTCCTCCCGGCCACGAGCCCCCCAGAGGAGGCTTTCCAGCACCGGGCCGGCCAGGTCAATCCGGCCTATCTCCCGGTCGGTCTCCGCCGGCCGGGGCAGGGATTCCTCCCAGAGACGGATACAACGGCCCGGCATCAGCCGTCCCGCCCGCCCCGCCCGCTGGTCCGCGGCCTGGCGGCTTATGGGTTCCCGGATAAGCCGGTTCATGCCCGTGGGCAGGTGGAAGCGTTCTATCCGGGCGTAGCCTGAATCCACCACCAGGGTAATCCCCGGCACGGTGAGTCCGGTCTCGGCCACATTGGTGGCAAGGATTATCCGCCGAAGCTTCTTACCCGGTCCGGTATGGGGGGCGATCACCTCCCGCTGTTTTACCAGGGGAAGCCCTCCGTGGAGGGGAAGCACCTGCCAACCCTCTCCGGGCAGGGCTTCTTCCAGGATCCGGGCGGCGGCCCGGATTTCCCCCTTCCCCGGAAGAAAAACCAGTACGTCCCCGGTTTTTTCCGTTTCAAGGACCCCTAAGAGGGCTTGGGCGCAGGCTATCCCCAAGGGAACCCGGTCGGAAACAGGGCGGTATTCGATTTTTACCGGGAAGACCCTGCCGGGGCAGTCAAAAACCGGGGTTTTGTCCGCCCCGGTCCTGTTTTCCACGGAATCGATAAAGGCCCCAATCCGGGCGGCGTCCATGGTGGCGGACATGATGAGGAGCCGGACCTTGCGGCCCATCCGGCGGAGGTCCAGGATCAGGGCCAAGGCCAGATCCGTATGGACCGACCGTTCGTGGAACTCATCGAAGATAACCGTGGAAATCCCCTCCAGATCAGGGTCCCCCTGGAGCCGCCGGACCAAAAGCCCTTCGGTAAGGACCTCTACCTGGGTACGGGGGGAAAGGCGCCGCTCCAACCGTACCGAATAACCTATCCGTTCCCCGATTTTCTCCCCCAGGAGGTCCGCCATCCGGACGCCGATCCCCACCGCGGCGGCCCGGCGGGGTTCCAGCATGAGGATCCGGCCATTCATCGAGGCGGGATGATCCACCAGGGCCAGGGGGAGGAGGGTGGATTTCCCCGTCCCCGGATCGGAGCGGACCACCGCAAGACCCCGTTCCTCCAGGGCGCCGCAGATCTCCCCCAGACGGGGAACCAGGGGAAGACCAGTTTCCCGGAGGATCCGGCCGATGGGGGATGTTCCCATGGGGGCTTAGAAGAGCTCCCCCTGGGGGGACTTTCCCCCAGAGGCGGCTTCGGCGGGAAGCTGGGAATACGTGGATGCCCGGGCGGGATCCTCCAGGATGGCAAGGAATTCCCCCTCGCCGATAATGGGAATTCCCAGGGCATGGGCCTTTTTGTTTTTCCCGGATCCCGATTCGGGATCATTGGTCACCAGGAAAGAAAGGTCCTTGACCACCGATGTCTTGGCGGTCCCCCCCAGGGCCTTTACCCGTTCCTCCGCCTCGGAACGCTTCATGGAGGCTAATTCTCCGGTAAAACAGAAGGAAAAAGAGCGCAGGGGCTGTTCCTCCGCTCGGGGCGGAGGGGCAATGGTGATGATCCCCGTGGCAAGAACCCCCTCAAGCTCGGCGGCGGCTTCGGTAAGCCCTTCCAAAATAGTCCGGGCGGTGATCTCCCCCAGGCCGTAAACCGCGGCCAGCTCCTCCACCGATGCACTTTTGAGTTTATCCAGGGTATCGTATCCCGCGGATACGACCCGTTCCATGATCAGCTCCCCCACTCCCTCAAAATCAAAACCCGCGATAAAAACCGCCAGGGGAAGCTCCCGAGGGGTACGGATATGCCGGATCACCTTGGCCGCGGAAAGCTCCCCCATCCGCTCATATTCCGCCAGTTCCTCCGCCGTCAAGGTGTAGAGATCCGGAATATAGCGGACCCGGTCCTTGTCGAAGAGCTGCCGGATGAGCTTTTCCCCCAATTCCCGAATATCCAGGACGGAAATCCACTTTTCCAGCCGGTGGAGGAGCCGCTTCGGGCAGTCCGCCTTGGGGCAAAAAAGCCGGGTTCCCCCGTCTTCCAAAGCGCTACCGCAGCTTCCGCACCGGGTGGGAAATTCGATGTCCCGCTCCTCGTCCGACGGAGTATACCCCGGGGCAAGGCCCTCAATTTTCGGGATAATCTCCCCCCGTTTGACAATGGTAACCAGGGAACCTATCTTAAGGCCCAGGGCACGGATCATGTCGGGGTTGTTGAGGTTTGCCCGCTGTACCGTGGTTCCCGCGAGGCGTACCGGGTCTACAATGCCGATAGGGGTATAGGTGGCCCCGGACTCACTCCACTCTACCCCCCGGAGGATGCTGACCGCGGTTTCCAGGTCGAATTTAAAGGCTATCTGCCGTTCCGGCCGGGTCCGCCTGAGGTCGGCCATATCGGTATAAAGGTCCTTGACCACGAGGCCGTCGATATCCACCGAAAGGGATTTCCGGTCTTCCGCTACCGCGGCCCGGTAGGCGATCACCTCCTCCACGGCGGTGAATTCCTGGGTAACCGTAACCGAAAAACCCCGGTCCCGGAGCCAGCCTATTTTTTCACGT
Organism: Treponema sp. TIM-1; assembly: GCF_046533115.1. Taxonomy (NCBI): domain Bacteria; kingdom Pseudomonadati; phylum Spirochaetota; class Spirochaetia; order Treponematales; family Treponemataceae; genus Treponema; species Treponema sp. TIM-1. The sequence goes on along the minus strand of NZ_JAJQRC010000003.1, from coordinate 70,649 downwards.
TCATCCTTAAAAAAGGAATCGTCCCCACCGGCGGCGGCATCGTAGACGATCAGGGTGAGGTCCTCACAACCCTCCCCGTCCTTACGGCGCATGATACCGTTGGCGGCGTTCCGGCAATTTGCCTTGTCCGGGTATTTTTCCCGCCAAACATCGTGGGTCATCACCACCTCTCCCCGGACCCCCCCGGTAAAGGGGATATCCAGTTCCTCCAGGACCCCCCCCATACGCCGGGCATTCCGGGTGATCTCGTCGCCGATGATCCCGTCCCCCCGGGTTATGGCCCGCCGGAGCTTACCCTGCTCGTACTGGAGCTCCATGCTTGCCCCATCCAGTTTGTACTGCACCACCATCACCGAAGGGGCGGTTTTTTCGGCCCAGGCGCGGAATTCCTGGGGATTGGCGGCTTTTTCCTGGCTCCCCATGGGGATAAGGTGCCGGGCCTTGGGAAAACCGTCCACCGCGTCCATCCCCACCCGCCGGAGGATGGGACTGTCCGGTTTGAGGGCCTTGAGTTCATCCCAGAGGAGGTCGAATTCCCCATCGGATATGTCCCCTTCCCCATTATAGTAAGATTCCTGATAGGAACTGATGAGCCGTTCCAGAACCGCGGCCCGGGATTCACCGGCTTGTTTTGCTTCCGGCCTGTTTTTTGCCATTAGGGCGCCTCCGTTTTAAACAAAAGTTCCCGCACTTCATGGTTTTTTTGCAGCCCCTTGGCCTCAAATTTGGTCCGGGGCCGCCAGTCCTGGGGAGGGGCAAACCCCTCATAGCCATTGACCAGTCCCGGGGTGGCGGAAAGTTCCCCCCGAGCCCATTCCCCATAGTCGGCCCAATCGGTAACCATATAGATATATCCGGAAGGACCCAGCCGCCGGGCCAAAAGATCCGTAAAGGGCCGCTTAACCAGCCTCCGTTTATGGTGCCGTTTTTTTGGCCAGGGATCGGGGAAAAAGAGGTGGATCCCTTCCAGGGAGGCGGGGGGGACCATCTCCGTGAAAACCTCCACCGCGTCATGTTCTATGATACGAATATTAGCAATTCCCCGTTTTTCAATTTCCCACAGGAGCCGTCCGATGCCGGGCCGAAATACCTCGATCCCTAAATAGTTTTTTTCGGGGTTTTTCTGGGCGATTACCGCGGTGGCAAAGCCCATGCCAAAGCCGATCTCCACGGTCACCGGATTTTCATTGGCGAAAAGCGCTCTGAAATCCAGGACCTTTCCCGTAAAGGGAATAGTGTACCGGGAAGAGAGGAGTTCGTAGGCCCGTCGTTGGGCGTTACTCATCCGTCCTCCCCGGAGGACATAACTTTTTATCCTGAATTCTTCGGGAACCGGGGGCTTGGATAGTGTAACCATTTCTTGGTCCATCATTTTATCTGCAAAGTTTTTTATTGTATGGGAACCAGCTCCGTCAAAGCCGAGGTAAGATATTCCGCATCCTCCGCCCACAGCGCGACGGTTCTGGCATTAGAGGGCAGGTTAAGAACCGACACCGCCCCTTCCTTGGCGGGCGCGTCGATGATAGTCAACAATTCGCCCGCCTCGTCATAACAAATAAACCGGTTTACGGGGTATAAAGACTCTATCCGGTATTGACCGTCGACGACGGTCAATACCGGGAAGGCAAACCGGGGCTCCTCCGGAGCGTCAAAACTGAAGATCCGTTCCGATTTTTCACCCCCCTTGTCCATAATAACCGCCCGGTACTGTCCCCGGGGCAGATTTTCACCATCCACCATGGTAATGCTGCGGCTTCCTATCCAGGTTTGTCCTTCCGATTCATAACTAATCCAATCCTCGGCGGACAGCGTCCAGAACAACCCTTCCCGATCAAAATAGAGGTAAAGCTCATTAATATCTTCAATACCGTCATCGTCGGCGGGAAGCACAAAAAACGAAAACCGCTCCTGGGGCCGCCCGGAACTCTGGTAATAAACCAACCGTATAAATCCGTAGGATATGGTCGGTTCCGCCCGGGAACAGGATAAAAAAAGTAGCACCATCAGCCCTAACCAGCATTGAAAAAGGGGCCTTTTATTAATCCCTATCGGTAATTTACTATACGCCATGATCATCCTTTTTATTATATATAAAGATCCTCAATATGTCATTCCTTTTTATCCGGTTTAGCGGGGAATGCCGCCGCTTTTTTTACACCCGGCCCAAAAGACATCCCCATGTTCTTGATCTCCTCCTGATATGGGACTATGTTTAAGCGGTGAAGGCTGTCGGGCTATCCTTGATTTTTATCTTTCTTCTCGTACCCCGGGGAATTTTTTCACAGGAAGAAGGAACAGAAGGCGGTCATTCGTTAGAAATTTCCCGGCGCCTGGCGCTGAGCCGGCTCCTTACCGAAGAAGGGATCCCCTTCGAGGTCCGGTCTCTGTTTACCGAATATGGGGGATTCGGCGCATCCATCGTGGTATACCTCCCGCCGAAGGCCGCCGCCGAACCGGACGGGGCGGTCTTTGTCCTGGCCATACCCCTCCGCTCCGAAGACGAGCCGGGGGAGGGGTTTCCCTACGGTCTTGAAGCGGGGCTGGCTTTTATCAAAAAAGCCCGGGAAAGGGATTTAAACAGAGAAATTTGGGTCGCCTTCCTGGGGGACGAACCATCCCGCTTGCCCCCGGATCTGCGGAAGGGCTCCCATACCGGGCTGGAAGATCTTCTGACCCTTCCTGAGGATCCTGAAAATACGATTATGTTCTACGCGGATTTCTATGATCCTCCTGAAAAAATACTCGTCCACCACAGCGGAGGGAAAACCCCGGCCCCCCTCAGTCTGCTGCAACCTATTCCCGGATTATGCGCCTCCTACGGGGTTCCCTTTACCTTTGCGGTCAAGTCCAATGAACTTTACAAACTGGGGGTGGTGGAGGGACCTTCGGTACTGGCCTCCTCCCTGACCTACGGCACCCCCTCCCTGTACCTTGAGGGAACCCAGGAGGAGGACGGGCCGGCGGGGCAGCCGATTCCGGTGGAACTTTTGGGGGATCTACTCCTGGGATACACGGAGGCCCTCGATTTTTCAGCGGAAAACCTGGATTACCATTATTTGATCTTTCAATTCCGGGACAAAACCGTTTTTGTTCCGGAATTAATCACCATAATTATCCTGTGGTCCTTAAGCGCCCTGGGTTTTTTTATTTTTCTTATTTATTCTATTGTATTGCGGAGGATGCTGATCATCCAGGGACAGATATTTTTACGCCGATCTTGGGTGATTGTTATGCTTTTTATTATTCTTTTTTTATGCCTCGAGGCCGCGGAACTGTTTTTCAGCTTCCTCTTAAGCGGATTCGCCCTCCCCCAGGACCATATATCCTATGGGAGCATAATTTTTACCCTGAGTATAGCCCTGACCCTCTTTTCCCTGATAGATCCTCTTTTTAACCGTCTGAAAATACCCCGGCGGGCTAATTTTTATGGAACCGCCGCGGTCATTCTGATAATTCTGGGAACCCTGATCGCCATATTTTTAGACATTACCTTTATCCCCGCCTTTATGTGGGCTTTTCTTTTTACGATTTTAGCTGCCCTGCTACCCTTCTCACTGCCGGTATATGTTATTGCCCTTATCATTCCCCTGCAAATAGCGGGGATCCTGCTTACCAGTATGGGGCCGGCCGGGACCGGACTCCCAATACTAAACCGTTTCCACCAGGTCTGGCTCATCCTTTTTATCGCCGTCGCAGCCTTACCTTCGGTGCTTATCTTTAAACGGGCCTCAGCCCTGGCGGTGAAACGAAAAAAAACCCCCTCCCTCTGGTTGATATCCCGGTCCATTTTGCTGGCGGGATGTATGGGGGCCTTGACGTTTTACACATATAGGCTGTCTTTAAACCCGCCGCTGCCGCCGGTACGGCGGCTTATTACGGAAAGTCCCGATAACCCGTCAATTTTAGACGTTACCATTACCGGCAGAAGTTTTCTGGCCCGGCGGATCCTGGAAATAAACCTGCAAGCCCGGGAGGAACCGGTCCGTTTTGACCTGTATCTGGATTCAACCAGCGATCCACAGCCCATATACGCCGCCCCCATGCCCTTTATCCATAGGGAAACAGAGAATTCCCCCTTTGAAACTACCCTGGAATTCGTCCTGGGGGAAAACCCGCCCAATCCCTTCACCACCGATATCGTACTACCCCGGACCTTTTCCGGCTTTCTCCGGGTGGAGGCCCTCTATACCCGCTACGATCCCTCCCTGGATCCGGAACCGCCCCCGACCGGGGACGATTATGTATTACGGGTTACCCGGACCATCCCCATAGGATTCGGGGAAAACTGAGGGATTACCAGCGGATCTCCATGCGCACCGGTTCTTTTGACGTCAAAAGGGCCCCCATGGGAGCGGAGAACCGGATGTTCCGTCCGCTCCCATAAATATTTCCCACCGGGGGGGTGTCGAGCTTCCCCCCCTCCTCGTCCACCAAGGTCAGGACGGTATCCCGGGGCAAGGCAATGCCAAATTCCAGGGTATACCCCAGGAAAACCGCCTGGGTCAGTTCCAAAAGTTCCGGGTCCTGGCTTTGAACACCCCCGCCCAGGGTAAGGGAGAGGCGGTACTTGTCTTCCTCCCGGGTCAAACGGGTCCGCTGTCCGAGGGCATCCAAAAAACCGGTCAGGGCATCGGGGTTGGAAAAATCCACCTTAACCGTTACCACCCGGTCTTTTTCATCTTCCCGGGCAGAGAAAGCAGTCAGTTTAAGGCCGTCAATCCGGCTGATGGTCCGTTCAAAATCCGCCCGGCCTACCGGCAGGGTAAGCCACCGCTCGTTACCGTCCAATTTTCCCAGGGATTCCGCTATCCGGGAAATCCGGTATTCAAGGTCCAGGGTTCCCGCGCCGTTCTGACGGATGGTAATATTCGTATTTATCCCGATGCAGGAACTGAAAAAAACCATCACCAAACTCACCGCGCCTAAAATACCCTTTTTCAGCCTCATGGATACTCCCCTGTTATAAAGAGACTTTCCCAAAACTTCGGGTTTGGGAGGGCCTCAAAATTCTTCCGAATAGATAGACACGTCCTGGATCCGAACCGGAAGGTCCTGTTCTACCATCTCAAAGGCCTTATGCAGCACCGATTCCCCAAAACTCCTGGAATTGGAAACCAGGGCGCCGCCAATCTGGGCAAAGGAAAGGGAATCCTGCAGATCCACCTCGGCGGCGCTTATGTGAAAACGGCGCTGCAGTTTTTCTTTAATCGATCTTATCATACGGCGTTTTTCTTTGATATTATCCACGTCGGGAATTTCAAATAGGATCTGTATCATCGAAACTATCATATCCCTTCATCGGTACCTTCGGTACTATCGGTACTGCCCTGCTTAGCGCTTTTTAAGTCCGCGATCATTTTACGGATCGCGTCTTTGGCGGAAGCGGTAACATTTTCATCCTCCAAAAGTTTATTCAGCGCCTCCGTATCGGAAAAGCCTTCGGAAAGGGCCAGCTCAAGTTCGGTGATGCCCTGGGGGTTTTCGGCATCCGCGATAAGGAGCAGCCGGGCGACGGCGAATTGTATGGCGGATTTCCGCAGCCCCCCTTCCGGGGCGCCAGCGTCACTGGGAAGCGTCACCAGCAGTTTCCGATACTCTTCCAGGGACCGGGCATACAGGCCGTTTTCTTCCAGAACCAGGGCAAATTCATACTGCACCTGGGGCTCACTATTGTTGAGAAGCCACCGGCTATAACTGTCCACCGCCTCGGGTTTGCGCTGCGCCCCCTGGGAACGGGCGTAGAGAAGCAGAATATCCTTATTATCCAAAAGGGCATAGGGGTATTTTGACAAAACCTCTTCCGCTTTTTCCGGTTTTTTTACGGCGTTGAGGACCAGGGCATAATTATAGCCGTCATCGGCGCTTTCGGGCTCCAACAAAAGAACCCGCTCATATAAAGCCTCGGCCCGCTCAAAGTCACCGGTTTTTATGCTGGTATAGGCCGCAGACTTGAGGGCCATCACATTATCCGGATCCCTTTCAAGGATACCATCAAAAAATTTTATCGCCTCCTCATACCGGCCGGTTTCAAAGGCGATACGCCCCAGGTTGTATTCCGATGCCAGCTTGGTCTTGTCCAGGAATCTGGCCTGGCTTAGCCATTTTTCCGCCTCCTCATACCGGCCCAGATCCAAATAGGCCATGCCCAGGGCATAATATTCCTCCGCCCTGGCAACCCGGGCCTGGGAGGTACAGGAGAAAAGGAATCCCGAAAAAACAAAACAAACCACTAATAAAAAAGACGGTTTCATATTCATTTTGGTGTATTGAGGACCGTATCCTCTATTTCACGGAGCTGCGCCCGATACAGCCGGGCGATACTGGAACCATAGTCGGCGATGAGCTGCATGATGTTCCGGGGGCGTTCTTCCATATCCCGCCCGTTGATCCGGTCCCCGGCATCACCCAAGCCCGGCATGATATAGGCCGCTTCATTTAAGACCGGGTCCATCCACAGGGTAAAAACCTGACAATTATCCAGGGCCCGGACCGCCCGCAGGGCCCCCTTAAGGGCGGCGATGACATTAAAGAACTGGACCGACTTGGGTTTGATCCCCTGATCCAAAAGGTATTTTATGACCGTTACCAGGCTTCCCCCGGTGGCATTCATGGGGTCCGCGAAAATAAGGTCCTTGCCGTCGAGCAGGGTCGGATTAAAAAAGGAACGATCCAGGTCCAGGATATACTCCATATCGTTTTCATGTTTTGTATCATCCCGCCGAATCCTGAACAGGGCAAAGGGGGTTACATGGGCATGGGAGGAATATTCCTCAATTTCCTTGGACATAATCATGGAGGGTAATAGGGCCCCCCGGAGCATAACACACATCACGGTATTTTCAATTTTATCATCAATATTGGTTATTTTATGAACCGCATAGTTTTGGACCGGCATGGTTACCGGGGTTTTTACAATGAGATAATTTTTATTTGTCCCGGTGGTTCCCCCGTAGGCCAGGTTAAAAAGCAATTCGTAGGCCCGTTGAATATAATAAACAAATTCCTCCCGCTCCGTCCGGATGTCCCGGAGTTTGGCGATAAGCCGGGACGCTTCGGCATGGCTCTCCTGGGGGGTACGGAAGGAATATACGTGGATACCGGCCTCCTGCGTGCAGATTTCCTGCATCAGGCTCCCCATCTCATTGTAAAGTCCAATGAGTTTATCCTCCTCCCGCCGCCGTTCCGCGGCGGATCTGGTGGTGGAAAGCAGGGTAAAACAGGTCATCACGTGACGGTAAAATTCATCCATCCGGGCAATGGAAGTCCTATCGGCATCGGTAAGGAACCCGTCCAGGTCCGCCGCTTTTAAAACAACCGTATTCATATAATGAATGTATCCTACTTTTCATTTATGAACAAGTTTATTCCGGGGCAAAGCCGGTATTTTTACCCGGGATTATCGGGCGTTTTGGGAAAAATTCGAATTTAGGGGTATTCTACCGCCGGATCCATGGAGGGACTGCGGAGCTGCCCCCGGGCCCGCCCTCCCCATTCCCCCGCGGCAAAGCCGCCGCCGCTTTGAAGGGATAAAAAGGTCCAAAATTCCCGGGCAGGCGCCGGTTTTCCGGCGCCGTAAAAGGCGGAACCCAGGTAATACATGGTTTTGTAGTATTCCACTTCTTCGATATAAGCCCGTAATACCGGCCTCTGGATAATTTCATTCCGAAGATTTTCTAAATTGGTAAAGACAAAATCAAATTTATTCCGGAGGATCTCCTCGATAATGATACTGTTCTGAATAAGAAAGGCGTATAAGAGGTGTTCCGTGGCCCGGCTGTGTCGTCCCGAGGCATAATAATAAAGCCCCAAAAGCCGGTGGGCCTTTTCAACGGAACCGTTATTATACCGGTAGAGGGTTAAAAACCGGTTTATCCCGTCGTTTTCTATGATTCTGAACAGGGCGTTTTTCGCGAACATCCCCGAATCTTCGGACCAGAGCAGGTCTTGTTTCAGAATTTCCAGGAGCCACTTTTCCATCTCCGGGTATTCCTGCCGGAGCCGGTGAATATCAACAATTTTATATAAGATTTCCCGTTCAAACCCCGAATTTTCCAGAAATTCCCGTTGGTCATAGGCCTTTTGATATTGTTTGAGGGCTATCCCTAACTCCCCCTCGACCCGGTACGTTTCCCCAATCCAGTATTCCGCCTCGGGGTAGTTTTTTAAACGCCCGAGCTGTTCCAGAGCCGTCCTGGCCGACCCCTCCAGCGATGCCTTGGGGACCCGGTAATAAAGCTCCCGCAGAACCGCCGCGGCGCTTTCCTGCCGCTGATCCCGTATGTAGGTTTCCACCAGGGGCAGGGAATCCCCCAGGCGGCGTACCTCCGGAATTGACAGGAGGGTTATAAAAGAACGTTCCATTTGGGTGTACAGGGTCTTCCGCTGTTCCCGGGCGTCTTCAAAGGCAAGAAGGGCATCCCCGTATTGACCGGTTCTAAACAAAAGTTTCCCCTGCTCCAGGGTAAACCAATAGGGCTTCTCCGACGGTATCTGGGCAAAAGCGAAAACGGTAATAAAAACAAAAAAACCAAGGAAAAAAAATCTGTTTTTTCTCACCCTACCTTCCTCTTTAAACCAAAATACCGCGGGACGCGCTAGGTTACAAGCGGCCTAAAAAAGCGCCGCTAGATCCAAAAACGGACGCCTAAATCAAAGTTGACATCCCAATCGGGGAACCGAAACGGGATTACCCAGAGCCCCAGACTGGGGGCAACATCCATAAACACCTCCAGAAAATCCAGGGGCTGCCAGGAAAGGCCGATGGGAAAGCGGAGGCCCATGGTTAAAGACATATCAAGGTCATCGTCCTTGGCCCAGGCAGGATGGTAATTATCCTGCCAAATCCACAAGCCGGTATACCCGCCGAGCCCCAGATACCAGCCAAGATTAATTTCCGGAACCAGGACTTTATCGATAAAATAATAGTCCCCCGTCACATTAAGACCGAACCAGTTCCTATCAATCCCCAACCCGATACCCCAATACACCGGTACCACCGGTAGTTTAAGGGACAACGCGGGCCCAAAGCCACCGGTCACGCCATAACGGAAATCAAGACCGATCCCCGTACCGCTAGGATGATCCGCAAATGTTCCCGCCGTAAGGGTCAGAAACAAAAGCAATGCACAGATCAAAACTTTTTTCATAATAAAGCTCCTCATTTTTTAAATTTTATGGTTCGGAAAAAAATTTGCAAAGTCCGGGCTCACCGCCTTCGCGGATTTCTACCAGGGACCGGCGAAAACTCCAGTTTTTTACCGGTTTCCTACAGTTCCTCCAGGGCCTCCCCGAAGGCGCTGTCCGCCAAAATTTCCAGGTCCCCGGAAGCGGCACTTATGGTCCGTATCACCTTGCCGTGCCGGAAAAGCAGCACCTGATTTCCCGCGCCGGTAATGCCCAGGTCCGCGTGACGGGCCTCACCGGGGCCGTTTACCGCACAACCCATCACCGCCACGGTGATGTTTTTGTCCAGGGAGTACAGCCGGGGGAGCCACCGTTCGGTAAACCCATGGGTATCAAAACTATTCCTGCCGCACCGGGGGCAGGAAATCAGCACCACCCCCCGGCGCCTTTCCTCGTCCCCGGTACTATCCGCCACCGCCCCCAGGATTTCCCTGCCGGCGATTACCTCATTTTCAATAGAATCGGAAAGGGAAACCCGGATGGTATCCCCTATCCCCTCGGACAGGAGGACCACCAGGGCCGCCGTATTCCGTACCACCCCGGCAACAAGGGGACCCGCTTCGGTAACCCCGATATGGATCGGCAGGCCGGTCCGGGATGCCAAGATCCGGTTCGCCTTTATAGTATCGGCAATTGTGGAGGCTTTTAGAGAAACCAGGACGTTTTTAAAGTTAAATTCCCGAAATATAGCCAATTCCCGTTCCGCCGCCGCCACCAGCGCTTCCGCCCGATCCAGGCGGCCCTCATCAACGGAACGCCGCAGATCCTGGGGAAGACTGCCGGCGTTAACCCCAATCCGGATGGGTATCTTCCGGCCCGCGGCCTTGGTGAGGATCTCTTGTACCTTTTCTTTACTTCCGATATTCCCGGGGTTAATCCTGATTTTCGCGATGGGATAATCCAGGCAGCGGAGGGCAATTTTATAATCAAAATGAATGTCCGCCACCAGGGGCATGGACACTTCCCGGGCCAGGGCACCTAAAACCTCGGCGGCCTCCAAATCGGGAACCGCGAAACGGAGTAAACCGCAGCCCATGGCTTTAAGCCGATCTATCCGCTCGACCAGGGCCCTGCCGGCCTCCCCCGTAAGATCTGAAAAAGAAAGGCGATCCTTCCACATGGTCTGAATAACCACAGGATGATCGCCCCCAATCAGGACGGGTTCGACATGATCAAAACCGCCGATCCGTAGAAGACTTCTTTGCCTCAAAAAAATTACAGGCTTAGGCTTATCATGGAAAGTACCATCGCAAAGATAGCGACGGTCTCGCAGATACCCACGATCATCATGTAATTGACAAAACCCTTGCCGGTTTCACCGGTGGCGTCCGCTCCGGCGGCACCCGCTTTGCCCTGGGCAATGGCGGAAAAGGCTATGGCAAGTCCCGAGGCAATACCGATACCCAGGAAAAGGGAACCCCGCTGGGGATCATTCACCACCGCCAGGGCCGCGGGTTTCATAAAGAGAAAGCCCAAAATATAACCGTAGAAGGTCTGGGTTAAGGGAGCTCCACCGAAGGCAAGCAGGGTCATAGGCGCGGGCTTATTGGCGATATAACATTTTTTCCAAGCACCGATAACTGCCTGACCCGCGATACCGATACCGATTGCCGAACCTACGGCGGAAAGACCCATCACCAGTCCTGCGCCTATCAATCCTAAATTCATATTGTTCTCCTCATTTTTGAAGTCGCCGGGGATTAACCGGCGTATCTCCTATCAATTTTATCTATCCGTGGAAACACGAATAGTACGCTTTGCAAAAGGCTTGTACGCGGTACCCGCCCAAGTAAGCCCCACATGGCCGGAAAATTCCAGGGTGTTGAGCCTGACCCCGTGAACCAGAACCGAAAGCATGTTGAGGACCAGGTTTAACCCGTGGCCGAAGATCAAAAGCCCCCCGGCAAGGATAAACACCATAAAACGAACCACCACAGGACCGGCTATCCCGCCTATCTGAAGCGCCATGGTATCCACCGTATCGGCAATCGCCGCTCCCGCCAGACCCACCGCCCAAAGCCTGATATAGGACATAATATCGGAAAAAACATTGGCAATCCCCAGGATTACCGAAATGATATTTTTGAGGCTTTCCAGAATTGAGCGGCCTATGCTTCCCTCATAACTGGCAAAGACAAAATTCAGCAGAAAACCGCCGGCGAAAACATAGATCGCCAGGGGATACAGGGGTATCTGCCGGGCTTCGTTGCTGGCGATAAGCGAAAGGATGACAAAATACATTCCCCCCAACATAGCAATGTTGCCGATATGGGCCAGTATTTTCAGGGATTTAGTATGGACAATGGCGAGAATATGCCCGATTGAGAGCTGCAACAGGGCCAGGGAAAAACAGAGGATCATCAGATTCTGCCGGACAATGGCCTGGTCCATGGCGGATCTGTCCGCCGTGGCATTTGAAATAAGGGGCAGGGATATATTCTTCAACACATCGGGAAGCAGGGCGGCCTTGACACCAAACCAGGAACAGGTGAGCAGGCCCCAGGTAAAATTGGAAAGCCCCAGCAGCAACAGGAGCTTTAAAATGGGGGGCTTCTTGGCGGATTTGAGGATGCCGATCACCGAGGCAAGGATGATCAAGGCGCCATAGCCCGCGTCACCGAAGATCATGCCGAAAAAAATAACAAAGAAGAAAAGAAAGAACCCTGAGATGTCGATCTCGTTATAGCCCGGTACCACTTCCAGAAAGTCGGTCAACGGCCGGATCAGACTCGCCAGGGGGTTGTTTTTCAGCTTGGTCGGGACGTTATCGTCCTCCCCGGGATCATCCGCCAGCAGGGCCCAGCCGTTTTCCGCGGCGGCCCGTTTCAAAACCCCCAACTCGTCCTGGGGTACAAACCCGGTAAGCCAGGAAACGGTAAATTCCGCCGGCACGTTATCCGCGGTTTCCATCCCCGCCCGGGCGGTTTCAAATTCTATCCGCTCCAGGAGGATTTTCTGCTCCCCTTCAAGGGAAGCCTGCCGGCAGGCCAGGGCCTGTAATCGGTTTTCAATATCCGCCAGCTTATCCCGAATATCCGCCAGCAGGGCATCGATCTCGGCCAGGGAATGTTCCGGCAAAACCCAGGGACTTTCCCCGGGGATCTCCTTCCCCACGGACAAAACCCGCACCGTCGTCTTATCCTGACCCAGCACGATGATCCCCTCGGGAAGGGATTCATAGGCCTTACGGGAAAGTTCATAGGGAATCAGGACAATGCCCTTTTCGGCAAATTCCGCAAAGGAGCGGGGATCAAAATTTCCCCATTTTTCGATACGGCTCCGCTCCTTGGTGTTTACCAGGAGTTGTTCCTGGAGGGCCTTTTTTTCATCCCCCAGTTCCAATATCCGGGCGACTAAATCCGGCGGGGTTTCTCCGTTGAGGGTATCGGAAGAAAAAACGTCCTGCTCCCCCCCGTCCAGGGGGATTTTCCCGGCGGCCCCGTTCTCCAATGGATAGGACCGTAAAACCCCCAGGGCGGTTTCCGTCTTGGCCTTCCGATCCAGAAGCTTGGTTAATTCATCGGAGCGGACATTCCGTTTTTCTAAATGGAGTACCCCCGCTTCCCGGAGTTTTTCCAGGGAAACTTCCCGGTTTTTTTCCATCACCACCAGGGATACTTTCTTCATCGGTACGATCATTGGGCCGCCCTCTCCATGCCACGCTTGGCTATCTTTCCGCGGACCACCGCGGAAGTCTGCTGATCCCCTAAATAAACCTGGATCTTTTTGATATTCCCCCTGGTTTCGGGGATCTTAATTTTCTCAAAGAGGTTAACCCGCTGGGTGGTTACCCGCAGTTCATGATCCAGCCGCTTCCGCTGTTCCTCCAGGGTCATGGCCTCCAAATCCAGGAGCAGTACCTGCTTCATTTTTTCCACCGCCGTATCAAGCCAGAGGGGGGTCCGGGCAAGGTCATAGGGCTCCGTGGAAAACTCTGCCCCCTGAAAGAGGGGAATGGAAACCCCCGCGATGTTGCCGGTGGAAGTTTTCACGCTGGTTATCCGCAAGGTCCGGGGGGTAAAAAATCCCTTTTCACCGAAAACCCCTATCCAGGATTTAAAGGAACCATCGATCCGCTCTTTTTCCTGGAGCAATTCTTTGATCCGAACCTCGGTAATCCTGATCTCCGCCTGGAGTTGTTGTTTTTTGAGCATCAAGGTCGGAAGGTAACGCTGATACATCTTCAAAGCGTCCTTCTGCTTTTTCAGCTCATTTTTGGTCAGCTTGATCTTCGCCATAATCCCTCTAATTAATGAAAAGTAAGGATCTGCACATGAGGAGTGTACGGGAAATTATCTTAAAACTCCTCACGTTCCCCCCTAACTTTCCTTCGGCCAGAACTTATCGATCAGTTCCGTCCGCAGTCCCGTTTCCTCAGGACTGAAACAATCCGAGAGGATCTCCCAGCCTAAATCCAGCGCCCGTTCCAGGGGTATATTGACCGAAAGGTCCATCATTTGCCGTTCAAATTGCTCTCCGTATTTGAGGAGTTTGGTATCCCAGGCGGACATGATAAAACCCATGGCCCGCTTTTCCAGGGTATCCTTATAGGCCGAATAGAGTTTGATCATCCCGTCCATAAGGGCCCGGTGATCCGCCCTGGTTTTCCCGTTGACCTGCTGTTTAAGCCGAGAAAGGGAACCGAAGGGCTCGATCCGGCCGTTTTTAAGGTAATATTGCCCCTCGGTGATGTACCCCGTGTTATCCGGCACCGGGTGGGTCACGTCATCCCCGGGCATGGTGGTAACCCCCAGGATCGTGATGGACCCGGCGGTATCGAAGTCCACGGCCTTTTCGTAGCGGCTGGCAAGCTGGCTGTAAAGGTCCCCGGGGTAGCCCCGGTTGGAGGGAACCTGCTCCTGGATGATCGATATCTCCTTCATGGCATCGGCAAAGTTGGTCATATCCGTGAGGAGAACCAGCACGTCCTTGCCCTGGAGGGCGAACTGCTCCGCCACCGCCAGGGACATATCGGGGATCATGAGACATTCCACGATGGGGTCCGACGCGGTATGGATAAACATCACCGTCCGGGAGAGGGCGCCCCCCTCTTCCAGGGTATCCTTAAAAAAGAGGTAATCGTCATATTTAAGCCCCATGCCCCCCAGGACGATCACGTCTACCTCGGCCTGCATGGCGATCCGGGCCAAAAGATCGTTATAGGGTTCCCCGGAAACGGAGAAAATCGGCAGTTTCTGGGAAACCACCAGGGTATTAAAAAGGTCGATCATGGGGATCCCCGTCCGGATCATCCGGCGGGGAATGATCCGCTGGGAGGGGTTAACCGACGGGCCCCCAATGGGGATGAGGTTTTCCTGGAGGGTAGGCCCCTTGTCCCGGGGACTGCCGGAACCGGAAAAAACCCGGCCCATGAGGTTCTCCGAAAAGGACACCTCCATGGGATGCCCCAGGAACCGGACCGTATCCCCGGTAGAAATACCCCGGCCCCCGGCAAATACCTGGAGGGAAACCAGATCGTTTTCAAGCCGGTTCACCTCCGCCAGGGAAGTTCCGAACACGGTATCTACCTCCGCCAAATCCCCATAACGGATATCTTCGGCCCGGACCGTAATAACGCTCCCCGTGATAGATTCTATCTTGCTATATACCTTTTTCATCTTCTGCCCTACCTGAAGGCTGTTTCAAAATCCTGTTGTCCCCCGGACCATGATTTTGAACCAGCCCCCTTAGATTTAAAAGGGAAAACCAGACTTTACGCCCCTTCTCCCCCGGACGGTTTCCAAAAAATGAATTGTGAAACCGCCTCCCCTGTCTCTCCGTATCAGCGCTTTTACGCCAGAATTTTTTCAACCGCCTTTTCCAAGCCCTGGGAACGTTCATTTACCGCGGCCTCAATTTCTTTTTGCAGGGTAAAGAAGCGCTCGCTTTTCCATTCGGAACCGTTATAATCCAGAAAACGCTGCCGAAGCCGGTTAAACCAGCTGCGGGCTTCGTTTTTATCGCTAAAGGAAAACCTCGACGCCAAAATATTGAGGATAATAGCGAAGATATGCTTTTGCCGCTCGGGACTCACCGCGGAGTCCACCGCGTCAAAGGAGTTTTGCTGGAAATATACCGAATCCAGGAAATCCCCCTTGAGGTAGATCACATAGTCGTCCAGGCTGGTTCCCTCTTCCCCCACGACCTTCATCATCTGTTCCACTTCGCTGCCCCGGGCCATAAAGCCGTGGGCATACCCCACCTTGTCCTCGTGGATAATCCCCTTGTACTTGGACCAGGAATCCAGGGGATGGATGGCGGGGTACTTGCGGGCATCGGAACGCTCCCGGGAAAGCCCGTGAAAGGCACCGACGACTTTGAGGGTCGCCTGGGTTACGGGTTCCTCAAAGTTCCCCCCCGCGGGACTGACCGTACCGCCGATGGTAACCGACCCTATGGAACCGTCCCGGAGGCGGACCAAACCGGCCCGTTCATAAAAACTGGCGATGGTGGATTCCAGATATGCGGGGAAAGCCTCTTCCCCGGGGATCTCCTCCAGGCGGCCCGACATTTCCCGCATGGCCTGGGCCCAACGGCTGGTGGAGTCCGCCAGGAGGAGGACGTTGAGTCCCATCTGCCGGTAATACTCCGCCAGGGTAACCGCGGTATACACCGAGGCTTCCCGGGCCGCCACCGGCATGGAGGAGGTATTGCAGATGATCACGGTCCGTTCCATCAGGGAGCGGCCGGTCCGGGGATCCAATAATTCGGGGAATTCCTTGAGGGTTTCCACCACTTCCCCGGCCCGTTCCCCGCAGGCGGCGAGGATCACAATATCCACATCGGCGTGACGGCTGGTGATCTGCTGGAGCACGGTTTTACCCGCCCCAAAGGGTCCGGGGATACAGTAGGTGCCCCCCCGGGCCACGGGGAAAAAGGTATCGATAAGCCTGACCCGGGTAACCATGGGGTCCTCCGGCTTAAGCCGTTCCTCAAAACAATCCACCGGCCGCTTGACGGGCCAGCGGAAACTCATGGTTACCGGGACCGGGTTGCCTTTTTCGTCCTTTAATTCGGCGATGGTTTCCCGGATCGTGTAGGAACCGGCTGCTTTTATCGAAGCCACCGTATAGGACCCGTAAAGGTTGAAGGGAACCATGATCCGGTGGGTAAAGGCCCCTTCCGGCACCGTTCCCAGGGTATCCGCCCGTTCCACCCGGTCCCCGGCTTTAACCGCCGGGGTAAAATCCCATTGTTTATCCGTGGGGAGGGGATCCAAATATACCCCCCGTTCCAGGAAATATCCCGCCTCTTCCGCCAATTTAGGAAGGGGGTTCTGCAGGCCGTCAAAGACCTGGCCCAAAAGGCCCGGTCCCACTTCTACCGCCAGCATATCCCCGGAATATTCCACCGGATCTCCCACGGAGATACCCTTGGTAATCTCGAAGACCTGCAGTTGAGAGATATCACCCCGGATACGGATGACCTCGCTTTTTAAAGACTTGCCGCCTACGTTAACATAGCCGACTTCGTTCATGGAAACGGCGCCATCAAAACGGACGCTCACCATATTGCCGTTAACGGCCACCACTTTTCCTTTTGTTCCGGTCATTTCGGTTCTCCCGATTCAATACTGGTTACGGACTGGAGTCCGCCGGCAGCTTCCATGATGGAAGCGTATAAGCCCTTGTATTCCGCAAATCCCTCTTCGGCCTTGAAAAAAGACCTCCGTTCCACGAGGAGCAGTTTGAGTAAATATCCAAATATCGTATCCCGCGTAAAATAATCAATTCCCTGGAGGGTTTCTATGATATCCCAGCGGCTTTTATCCAGGAAAAGTTCCGCGTCCAGGGGGGATTCAATGGCTAGGGCCGTCTTGGCCACCAACGCGGCCTGGGCCATACCTTCGGGGGGGGCTGCCGGCGCTATTCCCCCTTCCGGTTTAAGCCGTTGAAAGCGAAGCCGGGCAAGGTGCAGCCTGAGGGCCCGCTCCCAGGAACGCCATCCGTTAATAAAAGCCGAAGGGGTCGGCTCCGGGTCTTCCCCATAGGACGGAACGCCTTCCCTATGGATATCCCCCCCCTCCAGGGTACAATAGTCCATTAAGGCCCGGTCGGCGGGGTCCAGCTGGTAATCACAAAGGGATTTAAAGGCTTCCGACGACATAGGCGCCGGCTGCCCGTAAATAAGATAAGGAAGTTGGGCGATAAGAAAATAATAGGAACCCACCGCTTAGTTGTCCTTTACCGCGCTTTTCAGGATCTCCACCAGCCGGGGATTGAGATAGGCCGACAGTAACTCCGCCACCGATTCCGCGGAAAAATCATAGTAGGCCGATCCGTCCTTTTCGGCAATCCGGAACCCGGCGCTCAGGTTACGGTCTGTCTTTAGTTCCACGCCCTTGTTTAATTCCGACGCCAGTTTACCGTTAAAATAACCCTCCAGGGCGTTACGGTCCTTCTCGGATACTAACACGTTCAGGGAATCGCTTCCCTTGGAAGCCCAGTTTTTGATGAGTTCGGGGAGTACCGCTTTGAGAACCTCATCGTTATAGAGGGCTTCGGTTTTTAAAGCGATAATTTTATCCAAGAGGGTTTCGATTTCCTTCTTAAAGACCAGGACCAAATTACGGGAAGCCTGCTCCAGGGCCGCTGCCCCGGCTTTTTCCGCCCGTTCCGCGTCGGCTTTTCCTCTGGCGATAATCTCAGCCGCCTCCCGCCGGGCGGCCTCAACAATATGTTTTGCCTCCCCCTCGGCCTGGGTTTTAAGCCGTAAGGCCTCTTCCGAGGCGGATTCGATCCCATCCTTTTTTATTTTATCAATAAGTTCCTGTAGTTGGATATCCATAATCTCCTCTTTACGCACGAAAATATTGCCCTTCCCGGGTCTACCCGATTATTAAGGGCTCAAAAAACTCTATTCAGCATATTCCATGATATACTTCAGTACCTTTTTAATCTTCCGCGAAATAATCCCATAAACCGCCTGGGGATCATCCTGTTCCTTTACCCTTGCTTTTAATAATTCATCCACCGCCGCGACCAGTTTCTCTATATCCTTATAATCTTCGGCATGTATCGTGCCGATATAAGCGATGAGTTCTTTAAGCCCCGAAGCCTCATGCTCCAAAAACGCTTTATTGGCATTGTATACATAATTGGTTATCTCGCCGTTTTTGAATCTGCTTTCATTGACCCCGGAAAGGTATAACACATCCCCATAGCTGTCTTCCATTTCTGCCTGAAACATGGTGAGAAAAAGTTTTTTCCGTCCAGGCATACTACGTCCCCCTAATACAAAAGCGGTTACCTCACCTCAAGTATAATTTCTAATTCCCTATTATTCAAGTTGTTTTTTTTACTTTTGAAACCCCGGGGCTTTTTTTTCGCGCCGCCGGGGTTTACCAGCCAAAGGCAAAAAGAGCCCGTTCATGGTATTCCCGGTTCGGCCCGAATATACCGGGGGGGAATCCCCGCTGATTCGGCCCGTCGGGGAAATGTTGGGTTTCCAGGCAAAAACCGGCGTATTTATCATAAACCGAACCGGCCTTCCCCCGGACCCCCTCGAGAAAATTCCCCGTATAAAACTGGACCCCCGGCTGGGTGGTCAAAACCCGCAGGGTCCTGCCGGAAACAGGCTCAAAAACCTCGGCACAGGGCCGCAGCTGCCCCGGTTCCCCATCCACCACAAAACAATGATCATACCCGCCCCCGGCGGCTTCGATATCCCGGCCTATGGGTTTCGGGCTGTTAAAATCAAAGGGCCCCCGGGCCACCGGCGTCAGGGTCCCGGTGGGGATAAGCTGGGGACCCACCTCCACATAGGCGGAGGCATAGAGCCGTACCTCATGGGAGAGGATGTTTCCGTTGCCCTCCCCGGCCAGGTTAAAATAGGCGTGGTTGGTAAGGTTTACCGGACAGGGGGCGTCGACCTGGGCCGTATAGTCGGCGATGAGTTCATTGGATTTGGTCAATCCGTAACTTACCACCGCCTTAAGATTGCCCGGGAACCCTTCGTCCCCGTCGGGACTGGTAAGCTCAAAACGGACAAAAATACCGTCCTTCTCTTCATAGGCGGCGGATTTCCAGAGGTGTTTGTCGAAACCCCGGCGTCCGCCATGGAGGGTATTATCCCCATCGTTCCTGAATAATTCGTAGGTCGAATTATTCAGGGTAAATTTACCGCCGCCGATACGGTTACCGAAGCGTCCGATGGTAGCGCCTATATAGGGTTTATTGTAGACATATCCATCCAGGGTGGAATACCCCAAAAGTATATCCTGGGTTTGATTTTTTCGGGAAGGCACCTGGAGCGAAACCAGGGTTGCCCCAAAACTTGATAAGGATAGGGATAAATCCCCCGCCTTAAGGGTGTAAAGGGCTACTTTTTTTCCTGAAGAAAAAAGACCAAAATTTTTCTTGCTGATCTTCATAAAAATCCCCTGAAAGTAGTATACCATACCCCTGGGATGATTTCCAGATGTACCGGTTGAAACCGGGGCAAACGACAGGAAAAATAACTACGAACCTTACGAACAAGAAGATGTTTTAAACCGGACATTGCGGTTCCGGGCCTACTGCACATTTTTTTAAATTGGGGATATATTTGTTTTATGGGCTTTTTTGATCGGATTGAAACTATTATCAAAAGCTATCTCAACGATGAGGATGACCATGTTTTTGGCCGTCATGCAGAGAGACCCTGGCAATCATCCCGGGACCCGGATCTGGATGCGGCTTTTGAAGAATTAAACGACTTTCTTTCCGGAGGGGGCGGGAACAAAAAGACCGGTTTCGGTCCTGACGAGGGCTATGACCGGGCCGAACGTTTCGGGGCGGCCCGGGCCCCGGGGGTCCCCGAAGTCCTGGCCCAGGATTTCGCGGAACTGGGACTTAGCCCGGGAGCTTCCGCGGAGGAATGTAAGGCGGCGTATAAACAACTCCTCAAAAAGCACCACCCCGACCGTCATGCGGGACATCCGGGAAACCTGAAGAAGGCTACGGAGAAATCCACCCGCCTCAACGCGGCCTATGACCGGATAGAGCGGTGGCGGCGGACGGGAAGGGTGGAGTAGCCGGGAAAATGCCCGGCATAACCCCCGGTCAGGGGGCCGCGCCTAAAATACGTTTGAGTTCCCCCAACGGATCCTGGACCGGGAAGTATTCAAGCCCCATATACCCGGTATAACCGGCCTGGTCTATGGCGGAAAAAATAGCGGGGTAATGCAACTCACCGGAAAAAAGTTCTCCCCGGCCGGGAATCCCCGCGGCGTGGAAGTGGCCGATCTTTTCTATATTGGCCCTCACCGTATTGATAATATTACCTTCCATAATCTGTTGATGGTAGATGTCATAGAGAACCTGTATCCAGGGGCTTGCCACGGCATCCACTATCTCAAAGGCTTCGGCGGATCGCCACAGGTAGTATCCCCGGTGGTCGATTTTGGTATTCAGGGGCTCGATGGCTAAAACAACCCCGTGATCTTCCAGCAGGGGGACGCAGGATCCAAGGCCGTCGATGATGCTCTGCCTTTGCCGGGCCTCCCCCTGGCCGGTGTCGTTGCCGACCTGGCTGATCAATAGTTTACACCCCAGATCATCCGCCGCCTTTAAGGATTCCGCAAGACCGGCCCGGTAAGCCCCACGCTGCGCAGGATCCGTCAGGCTGATAAATTTGGTACACATGGCGGCAAGATTAAGCCCGGTCTCACCGAGCCCCCGCTTGATTTCCGCAAGATCCTTATCCCACCAGGACCAAAACTCAAAGGCCGTCCCGCCCAGGCCCTTGATATCCCGCAGCTTCTTTCCGATATCGGCCCCCGGTAAAACCGCGTCAATACATACTGAAAATTTCATGTTCCCCCCTTTTCTTGTTTTGGGCCCGGATCATTCATCAAACTCCGTACCGGCCGCTTCTTCGCCCCATTCGGCGAGTTTACGGTGCAGGGTTTTACGGCCGATGGCCAGGACCTCGGCGGCTTTACTCTTGTTGCCCTTTTGGGCGGTGAGGGTATCCCGGATAATGATCTTTTCCGATTCCTCCAGGGTGGTGCCCAGGGGGATGCGGATCCAGCCGTCGTCGTTTTTTACCCGCAGGGTCGGCGGCAGGTCATCCTCGGTAATTATCGGTCCCTTGGTCATGACCACGGCGCTTTCTATGCAGTTCCGTAGTTCCCGGACATTCCCCGGCCAGTCATAACCGTAAATGGCGGCCCGGGCTTTTTCGTTAATACCTTCCACGGTTTTACCGTTTTCCTGGGCAAACTCCTTTAAAAAAGCGGTCATGAGGAGGGGCAGGTCATCCCGCCGTTCCCGCAGGGGGGGAACCAGGATATTTACCACATTGAGGCGGAAATACAGATCCTCCCGAAAATTCCCCTTGTCAATTTCGGCCTTGAGGTCTTTATTGGTGGCCGCTACGATTCGGACATCACTTTCAATCGTATCCTCCCCCCCCACCCGCTCAAATTTCTTTTCCTGAAGGACCCGCAAAAGCTTAATCTGGATATTCTGATCGATTTCGCCAATCTCATCCAGAAAGAGGGTCCCTTCATGGGCAAGTTCAAAGCGTCCCCGTTTACGGGCCACCGCCCCGGTAAAACTGCCCTTTTCATGGCCGAAAAGTTCACTTTCCAGGAGGCTTGCCGCCAGGGCCGCGCAATGGACCTTGATGAGGGGTTTGTCCTTGCGGGGGGAAAGCTGATGAATCGCGTCCGCCACCAGTTCCTTTCCCACGCCGGATTCGCCGGTGATCAAAATAGAGGCCTTGGTAGGCGCCACCCGGCGGATCGTGTCGAAAACCTTCCGCATGGGATTGCTGGTACCGATAATGGCTTCAAAGGTTTTTTTCTGCTCCAGCTCTTCTTCCAGCCGCCGGTGTTTGAGGATCATTTCCCTGCTTTGTAGGGCCCGCTTAACCAGGAGGGAAAGGTGGTCCAAATTGACCGGCTTGGTAAGAAAATCATAGGCCCCGTTCCGCATAGCCGTTACGGCATTTTCCACCGTTCCATGGCCGGTCAGGACGATAACCGGAATTCCCGGGGTTTCGGAAACGATCCGCTTGAGGAGTTCCTCGCCGCTTAAGCCGGGCATCCTGAGGTCGGTGATCACCAGGTCTATATCCCCTTTCTGGAAACTCTTTAAGCCCCGGTCCCCGTCCGCGGCGGTTTCCACGTCATACCCATCCATGGCAAGAAAATCCGCAAGTCCTTCCCGGATATTTTTTTCATCATCCACTACCAGGAGTTTGAACCTCATTCGCCGCCTCCATAGGCAATAAGCCGCCGTTCCTTGGGGGGCAGGGGCAGGGTAATGATAAAACAGGTCCCCTCCCCTTCCCGGGATTTAACGGTAATTTCCCCTCGATGCTCCCGAATTATCTTGAAGACCAGGGTTAAGCCCAGCCCGGACCCGTTTTCCTTGGTGGTAAAATAGGGCTCAAATATCTTTAAACGATTGTCTTCCGGAATACCAATACCGGTATCGGAAACGCTGATCTGGATTTCCGCGTCCTGGGTTTCGGTTTTTATGGTTAGGGTTCCCCCCTGGGGCATGGCGGCTATGGCGTTTTTAATTAAATTGAGCAGCGCCTGCTTCATAAACCGCTCGTCCACATCAACCGGGGGAAGGCGCTCTCCCAGTTCCAATATATAGTTAATATGGGCTTCTTCTAACTCATAACCGACAAATTTGATAAGATCCTCGATAATGGTATTGATATTCCCTTCCCTGAATTCCATGTTCATGGGACGGACCGCGAAAAGGAAATCCACCACAATACGGTTGAGCCGGTCAATTTCCTCGTTGACCACGGCGATATATTTATCCAGAAGATTAAAATATTCCATCGGTTTTTGACCAATATGATCCTGCCCCTCGGGATGGGCACTGATAAACATCTCCCGGTTGGCAGACATCGCCTTCTGAATCAGTTGAACGTGGATGGACAGGGAGCCCAGGGGATTTTTTATCTCATGGGCCACTCCGGCGGCCAGGGTGGTCAGGCTGGCAAGATTTTCTGCCCGCCGCAGTTTTGCTTCCTTGGCCCGCTTTTCGGTAATATCGTCTATGTAAATTAGGGAACCGGTTACCTGATGATCCCGTACCAGGGGGAGGACACCGATGCTGAGCAGCCGTTGACTCCCCTTAACGTCGATATCAAATTCCCGTTCTTCAACCCGGTCCCCATTTACCAGGGTTGTCTCCAGAAATTCGGCCACCTCTTCATTCCGTACGGAAATCCATATGGGGGTATTCTCCTGTTCATAACTCACGGGGATAAAACGTTCCGCCAATTTGTTAACCAGGATCAGGTTGTGTTCGGTGTCACAGACCAGGATTCCCTCGGTAAGGGAATCCAGCACCGTCTCAAGCCGGTCTATTTCCGCGGCCGTGGAAAAGAGAAGCGCCTGGATCTGCTCCATGGTCAGTTTGTTTATCTTTTGTAAAGCCCTTCTAATAAAATGTCTCATACCTTCCGTTTACACTCCTCCATCTCAAGCCGGAGTTTCGGGATAGAGTTCGGTCATTTCCCGCTTAAGTTCCGTAAAAAGCCGTTCCAGGGCAAGGGCGGCTTTTTGGTTAAAGATCTTCACCGCCTCCTCGGCGTCCTTGATCCGGCCTTTCCATATATCCCGATAGGCAATTTCCCCCGGCAGGGGAGTTTCCCCCTTAAAACTTTCGGACAGCAGCGAAAGGAGCTGCCCCAAAAACCGGGAAAAAAGATCCGGGATATCAAAATTTCCCGCCCCGTCCAGGACTGTGGCTATAAGGCTTTTGGTATCCGTCACCGGCCTTCCCAGGTTTCCCTGTTCCGCGATGGGTGCGGTAAATCTGCCCAGAGCCACCAGTTCCCCGGGGCTTACGGAAAGTCCCCGTTTCCGTAGGCCCACCACCGTGGCAGCGGCAAGGGAGGCGGTAAAAAAAGCCGCCAGGGGATAGAGTTTTTCCATGGTAACCGGGAGGAAGGAATCAAGGTAGGCGGTGATGAGTCCCCTGCCCCCGGAAGGCGGAGGGCTGTTTTTTCCCCCGGTCCAGGTCTCCCGGAATACCCGGCGGATCACCTCTCCCTCGACAGCCGCATCCCGGGAGAAAAACCGATAGGGCCGCAGCCGGGATACGACGGTGGGGATCAACGACGCAGGACGGGCGCAGGTGAGCAGGATGGTAACCGTCCTCGGGGGCTCTTCCAGGATTTTCAGGATCGAATTACGGGCGCTTTCCTGCATACGGTCGGCGTTTTCGATAATAAGGAGCTTATGGTTCCCCGCCGGAGCCAAACGGCTCCAATAGGCGGCCCGCCTTATATGGGAAACGGGAACCGTCTCGCTGATGCCCTCGGCCTCAAGTTTCAAGGCATTACTCAGGATCCGGGGGTTTATTTTTTTTAAGGCATCCCCCCGGGCCTTCCCCCCATCGGAAACCGTCCCCTGATCGGGATGGACGGTGATGGCCAATTCGTCCAAATTCTCCTCCAGGGCAAGCATATACTCCTTAAGATTCCCCAGGGGATCATCCTCCCAAAGAACCGGGGAAAACCGGGCCAGGAGTTTCCGGACCGCACGGATAAAAAGCAGCCGCGCCGAGACCGCTTCCGGTTCCCGGTCAAGGGCCGCCGCCGCCGCCGCGATCTCCGCGGAAAAAGGACGGGAACCCAAGAGGAGTACATCCGGGTTGGTAAGGGTTCGGTGATGAAAACAGGCGGCGCAGGAACAGTTCCAGGGGGCGCCGGGATTTTCGCAGGAGAGTACCCGGGCAAGTTCCAAAGCCGCGGTTCCCTTTCCCGACGCGGGGGGACCGAAAAAAAGCAGGGAAGGGGCCAGAGCACCGGCGCTTATATCCTGGGTCAACTGAGAAATTCCGGGCTGACCCAAAACATTCTCAAACATGGCTCCCGAAACCTCCCAAAAAACTTACCACCGACCGGTGTACTTCCCCAATAACGGGCAGGAGGAAACGGGCAAAAAAACTCTTTTCCAGGAGCAGGTTTTTATCAAAAAGGGGTTGTATGTCGATCACAAAAAGCACCAGGGCTATCAGGGTAATTCCCTCAACCAAGCCAAAGAGGATCCCCAACAAGCGGTCAAACCCGCCCAGGTTAACCCTGATAATAATATCCTTGATAATACGTTCCAATATTCTTATTCCCACAAAAGGAATCAGAAATAGTATTACAAAGGCAAGAATCTCGGGGATGACCCCCATATCTTCCAGATACCTTTCCCGGATGAAAACTCCCCCTTTTTTATAGAAAAAAACCGCAGAAAGGGCGCCTATAACCACCGATGCCATGGACAAAACTTCTTCGATAAATCCCCGGAGGGCGCACCGGATAACCAGGATCAGGACCAGGGCGATAAAGATAATATCAATAGGTTCCAGGCCTATCATACGGACGACCGAAGTTTCATCCATTGGTTTTTTCCTCCCACAGGGACATCATTTCCCGAACAATCGACGCCGCCCCATCCTGCGCGCCGATCTTTGCCGAGGCCCGGGCCATGGCGGCCCGCTTCTCCTCATTATGAGCGATAGACAAAACCGTTTCCACCAGGGCCTGGGGGGAAACCCCTTCCCCCGAAAGAACCGCCGCGGCCCCGGCTTTTTCAAAAAACCGGGCGTTTTCCACCTGATCCCCCCGGGTTCCGGAACCGCTTAAGGGGATCAGCACCATGGGCCGGCCGAGGGCGGCGCATTCCCAGATAGTTCCGGCCCCGCTCCGGCCCAGGACAAGCTCGGAAGCGGCGAGTACCTGGGGCATCTCTTCTTTAAAATACGGATAGGGCCGATACCTTTCGGAAGGCGCAAGGTCCCAGGAAGTACTTTGGCCGGTTTGGTGTACCACGATATAGGGCTTGGTAAGTTCCGCGAGGCAGGTACGAACCAAATCGTTTATTTCCCGGGCTCCCTGGCTTCCCCCTAAAACAAGGAGGATCCGCTCCCCCCCGTTGATCCCCAAAAAAGTCCGGCCCCGGCCGGCATCGGCTTCGCGGAATTCGGGACGGATGGGGTTCCCGGTAAGGCGGATCCGGTCTTTATACCGCGGGGGCAAAAAAGCCGCCGTGTCTTCGTAGGCGGTAAATATCCTTTGGGCAAAGCGGGTATTGATCCTGGTGGCCAGGCCGGGGCTGAGGTCCGATTCATGGGTACAGAGGGGTATCCCCAGGGACGCGGCGGCAAGACAGGGGGGAACGCTTACAAACCCCCCCTTAGAAAAAAGCAGATCCGGCTTTTTCCGCTTTAAAATTTTCCGGGCGGTAAAAAATCCCGCCAGAACCTTAAAAATATCCAAAAAATTACGGAAAGAAAAATAACGCCTTAATTTACCCGCGGGGATCCCAAAGAATTCTATCCCCGACCCCTCAACGATGGACCTATCCAGCCCCGTACCGGAACCTATCCAAAAAACACGGCAAGGTCCCTGCCGCTGCAGGTAACCGGCCACGGCCAAACCGGGATAAATATGCCCCCCGGTACCGCCTCCGGTAAAAGCGATTTGCATCATAGCTTAAAGGTATATGAATTTAAGAAGTTTCGCAATTGTTATATAATGAGATACGCCGAACCCGCCCAACAGCGGGCAAGGAATTAGAAATGAGCCGCACACGATTCGAACGTGTGACCCACGCCTTAAAAGGGCGTTGCTCTACCTACTGAGCTAGCGGCCCGGGTCAAATAATACAAAAACAAGCTTCAAAATAGTAAATTTTGAAACCCTAACCTGAGATTTAAGGGAAAAACCGAGTTGACCCCCTTCGGGGCTTAACCGTTTTTTCCAAAGCTGGTTTCTAAACCAACCGGGCCGGAAAACCAGCTCAACCGGCTATTTACCATACCTGAATCCGTTCGACTGGTCAAGAGGGCGCATTGCCTAATAATTATTCTAGCCGAAAAGGAGTGGTTGCCTAGAAACAAAAATCCAGCCGAAATCAGGCCGCCGGGACCTGACCTCCTCCTCCCTGACAGGGGGTGTTTCCAGTATAGCCCTTTTCACGGTGTATCTTCAACAGGTGCTCCACCGCCTCGTTCAAGCTCCGGTTCAATGCAACCGGGTTGTTCAAGGCCTGCCTCCGCCGCAACTCAACCTTGCACTCTTCTGATATATCAGGCGATTCCAGCAGCCGCTCATAGGGCGTCCGGGGGTCCTTCTCGTAGATTTTCTTGTACCGCCCGTCGGCCTGTTTCTCTTTCGACACCAGCTTAAAGGACGGATACCAATAGTTGTACAACGGACACAGGAAGCGGTATACCTCCGCGAGAGCGGCGTACTCGGCGGGGGTATCAAAACGGAAGTAGCCGACCGTTTTTCTCACGGCGTCGAAGTTCTTTTGCTCCGCGTAACAATTGTCGTTTTTGTGATACGGCCTGGTCCGCGTCGGCTCGATATGCCGCTTAAGACACCATTCCAGCAGCGGCTCGTTGATGAATTCCATGCCGTTATCGTAATGCGCCCCCTGCAGCGGGAACGGAAGTCCGCCGGCAATGGCCGAAAACGCCTCAAAAACCCAGCGATTGGCCGCATTCACCAGCGCCCGCTCCTCTATCCACCCGGAAAATACGTCCGTCACCGTCAGGGTTTTACAGAATTGGCCGCTCGCGGACCCGCCGCAGTGCGCCACCGTATCACAGGCGAAGAAACCGGGCCGCAGCGTCTCCCGGTTAAAGCCGGTTCGCACCGGGATTTGACTGCGCAGGGGCGTTTGTGCCGCCCGCGTCGTGCTCACCCCCCTGATTTCAAGTTTCTTCCTCGCCCCCGCAAGCAGCAAGTCCGCCTCCGCGGGACTCACCTCCTCCAGCAGGACCCGCATCTCCGCCGTGATGCCATACCCACCATCCGCCTCCAGAAACCCTATCATCCCCCGTATCATCGGTATCAGTAGCTTCCCGCAGGGCCGCCCGTGATCGTACCAGATGTCCGTGAGTATCTTCACGAACTGCTCTCCGTACTTCGGCGGACGCCCGCCCCGCTTTCCCTCCGGCCTCGGTTTCCGCTTCCCCGGGAGGGTGGATGCTCCGACCGACCCTTCTTTGCCGTAGCGCCCCAGCAGGGTCGCCAGGTAATCCCGGTTCATCCCGGTCACGGAAACCAGGCGGTCCAGGATTTCTCCCCGGCCTTTTTTACCGGCTTGCTGATACTCCCGGTAGGTGTTTTTTACGATTGCCTTTCTACTGCTCATATCCAACCTCATATGCCTTATCTCCTTGATAAGGCCATTATATTTTGGACTAGATTTTTAGTTATTAGGCA
This sequence comes from Treponema sp. TIM-1, assembly GCF_046533115.1. Taxonomy (NCBI): domain Bacteria; kingdom Pseudomonadati; phylum Spirochaetota; class Spirochaetia; order Treponematales; family Treponemataceae; genus Treponema; species Treponema sp. TIM-1. The sequence goes on along the minus strand of NZ_JAJQRC010000003.1, from coordinate 42,281 downwards.
TCCGCCTTTTCGGCTAGATTTTATTTTTAGGCATCACGGAGGGTATATTACCGGCTCAGGGCGTGTAATATCATCAAAATCATTATTTGAGCGGAAGCCGCTCCCCCCAGGCGTCAAACCGGGAAATCCCGGGGAGATCCCCGCCGGTTTCGTCCAGGGCACGGATCCTACAGGGGACTACCTTGCCCGGATGAGGGGGGGGGAGTTCCCCGGAGGGGAGCAGCAGCCTGAGGTAATTATCGGACAAGGCGGCGGTATAAGGGGAGTCTTTTTTATTTTTTCCGTTATCGGGGGCGGTCCCCTCAATGATCGCCTCCACCTTTTTACCAATCCAGCGCCGTACATAGTCCCGGCGGCCTTGATGGGCCAGATCCGTCAGGGCCTTTACCCGGGAGATCGCCTCCCGTTCACTTACCGGCCCCGTAAAGTGATAGGCTTCGGTACCCGGCCGGGGAGAATAGGGGAAGGCATGGATCCAGGAAAAACCAAGCCGCCGGCAGAGTTCATAGGTCTTCTCAAATTCCTCTCCGGTCTCGCCGGGAAAGCCCGTGATAATATCGCAGGCAAAAAAGGGATCCCCCTTAACGGATCGCAGCAGGGCAACCCCCTCCTCTATTGATTCGGGGGAATAGGTACGCCCCATCTTTTTTAAGATATGGGGGCTTCCCGACTGGATCGAGAGGTGAAAATGGGGCCGTATCCGGGGATTACCCAATACGTTAACCAAATCCCGGGTGATATTTTCAGGTTCTACCGAGGAAACCCGCAGGGCGATACCCTGGGTTTGCTTCAAGAGGTATTCCAGGAGCCCCCGTAAATCCAAGGCGCCGTCCCGGTACTGGCAGATATTTATCCCGGTCAATACCGCTTCCCCAAAACCGGCCGTCTCCAGGACCCGAAGCCGGGACAATACCCGTTCCGCCGCCAGACTCACACTGGGCCCCCGGGCAAGGGTAACCCGGCAATAGGAACAGCGGTTATTACAGCCGTCTTGTATTTTTAAAAAAGCCCGGGAATGGCTAAAAAAAGTTTCGGGATTAAAACGGAACCGGTCCTGGGGGGAAGAAATATCCAGGCGCCGCGTCCATTGTTCCAGGGCGGCGGCGGGGTTCTCAAAGTCCACGAGAAATTTCGGTAAATCCAGCAGGGAACTTTTATGATCCCCCGGGACTACAAAAAGCCGTTTTTGATAACCCCAAGCCCCCGTTTCATGGTCCATCAGTCCCGCCACCGCCTCCGCTTCAACCTGGGCATAACAGCCGGTAACGATCACGCAGGCTTCGGGGTTTTCCTTGAGGATCTTGCGGATTGTCCTTCGGGCTTTCTGTTCGGCCTTGGAGGTGACGGTACAGGTATTTACCAGAAAAATGTCCGCCCCGCCCCCTTCCCACGGGACCAGGGTAAAACCCTCCCGGTTAAAGGCGCCGGCGATGGATTCACTCTCAAACTGATTTAATTTACATCCCAGGGTTTGAAGCGCTATGGAGAACACGGGAATTTAACGGCTCCCCAGGGTTTGGCGGATCCGATCCAGGCCCCGGCGGGCATCGGCAAGCTGGGCGTCAAGGGCGAGGGCCCGCTCATAGGCAGCGGCGGCCTCCGGCAGATCCCCGGCGTTTTCCCGGGCATAGGCCAGGCGGGTCCACCAGGCGGCGTTTTCAGGTACCCGGTGAACCGCCGTAGACAGGGCAATATCCGCATGACGGAAGCGGCCCAGCCTGATAAAAATTTCACCCATAAAATAATAAACCATTTCTATCCGCTGCCCCTCGGGGGCAAGGTTGATATATTCCTGAAAATAGGACAGGGCCTCCTGGTTGCTTCCCTGAAAATAATTAATCTCCCCCAGGATCTCGATGATCCGGGGGTCATATCTGTTGAGGTTCCGTCCGATCTGGGCATAGGTATTGGCTTCTTCATACCGGTTTAACCGGATAAGGCTCCAGCATAGTACCACATAGGATTCAATATTGTTACGATTCACCGAAATTTCATTGAGACAGATAGCAATCGCCTGTTCATAGTTACCGTTCCGGTAGGCCTGAACGGCATCGGGCCTGTTTTGGGCAAAAACCGTCAGAGCGGGAATAAGAAGAAGAAACAAACAAATATTACGCTTCCAATTTCTTTTTTTCATACCATTTGTTCAAGGGGTTTTCGATCCGTCATTGTACAACGGCCGTTGAATATACAACCGTTTGCCATAAAAAATTCCGGGGTGGTCACATTTCCCGTTAATTTACCGGTGGTGGTAATTTCTAGTTTTTCTGAGACGGTAATATTCCCCCGTACCGATCCCCGGATGACCACGGCTGCTGCGTTGATATCGGCGTCCACCACCGCGGTCTCATCCACCACGAGAAGACTTTTGGCGGCTATCTTTCCGGAAACCCTGCCCCGGATTAAAAAGGGTTTTTCAAAGTTGATGATCCCGGAAAAGTCAATATCGGAAGATAAAATGGTATCAAAGTCTTCATCTTCCACCACATCGTTATGAATATCGGTCATAATGTCCTAAATTTAACCCTGGAACGGGGGTACGTCAATAGGCCGGCATAAAGCCGGATAATGAAGAACCCCGTTATCCCGGGCTAACGCTTGCGCGATACCCCTGAAAAAGGTAAACTTAAGGGGTATACGGTGGTTAAGTCCCCCATTATATCATATTCCAAAGGAGTGTGTTATGGATTTTGAAAAGGATATGCTCAAGAAGGCCCAGTCCCTGCAAAAAAATTTGGTATTAGCCGAAGGAACGGAACCGCGGACTATTAAAGCCGCCCGGATCATCGCCGATAAACGGCTGGCTTCGTCGGTTACCCTGGTGGGTAAGGAGTCTGAAATCATGGAACGGGCTGAAAAAGAAGGGGTGGCCTTGCAGGGTATCACCCTCATCGATCCCCTGGCCTCTCCTTTGATCGAAAAATACGCCCATGAATATTATGAGCTGCGGAAGCACAAGGGCATGACCGAAGACCAGGCCAAAACCGATATCACCCATTTTTTACGCTGGGGGGCCATGATGGTCCACCTGGGGGATGCCGACGCCATGGTAGCCGGAGCCGAAAGCGCCACCGCCGATGTTCTCCGGGCGGGGCTCACCATCATCGGCACAATTCCGGGTTCCAAGACCGCCTCTTCCTGTTTTGTGATGCAGACCCCCGATAGTTCCTGGGGGGCGGGCGGGGCCCTTATCTTCTCCGACTGCGCGGTGGTGCCGGATCCCAGCGCGGAACAGCTTGCGGAAATTGCCCTGGCCGCAGCCCAGTCCTGCCGGGAATTCCTCGATGCCGACCCCGTGGTGGCCCTCCTCTCGTTTTCAACCAAAGGTTCCGGGGGGGATCACCCCGACGTACTCAAGGTGCGGAGCGCCCTGGAGCTGGTAAAGGCCAAGGCCCCCACTCTCAAAATTGACGGAGAACTCCAGGCAGATGCGGCCCTGGTGCCTTCGGTGACCGATAAAAAAGCCCCGGGCAGTATCGTCCGGGGCCTGGTAAACACCCTGGTTTTCCCTGATCTGGGGGCGGGCAACATCGGGTATAAACTGGTGCAACGCCTGGGAAAAGCCGAAGCCTTCGGCCCCTTCCTCCAGGGTTTCGCCAAACCCATAAGCGATCTATCCCGGGGGGCTTCGGTGGACGACATCGTGGTTACCTCGGCGGTTACCCTGGCCAGGGCAAAATAGGGAAGGTAACGGGCTCCTCCGGAGGGGCATCTATGGGGTCTAATTCCACCGGGAGCTTCGGCGCCGCCAAGGGGCGGGAAAAACTGAACCTCGCCATCCGGGCGGGAGTGGAACGGGATTACCAAAGATCCGTCAAGCTGCTGGAAGAACTTTTATCCGAATACGACGCTCCCCCGGAAGCCTACCTTTATTTAGGCCGTTCTTTTCATGCCCTTAAAGATTATTCCCGGGCCTTAGCCGCTTTTAACGATTATCTCCGGATCAATTCCCATTCGGCGGAAGGGTACTTTTTCGTCGGCCGTACCTACGCGGCCCTGGGGATGCCCCACAAGGCGGTACCGTTCTTGAGGAGAGCCCTGGACGCCCGTCCGGATAACCCCCCGGTTCTGGCCCTTTTGGGGATAAGCTACCTGAAATCCAAACATTCCGCCTCCGCGGTAGCGGTACTGGAGCGGGCGGTGGAAATCGCCCCGGACAATCAACGGATCTACCACGGGTATCTCAACGCCCTTTTTATCCGGGGGGTCCGGCTCTGTCGGATCGAAAATTACGCCCTGGGCATTCAGATGCTTCGGTTTGTGCTGGACAACGGTTTCGATTCCCTCCTGCTCAGGCTGGAATTGGGCCGGGCCGCCCGGGAATTAAACCAAATGGAAGAAGCCCTGATCCATTACACCCAGGCGATCCATTTTGCCCCCCAGGACCCCATGATCCGCTGGTACCGGACCTCGATCTTGATGGTTCTGGAGCGGAACGGAGAAGCCCTGCAAGAAATAGAAAGGATCCGTTCTTCCCTGGAGGGGAAACTCCCGGATTTACCCTGGAACAGTGAACTGGTGGACCTCTTTATGATCCGGTCCCTGCTGGATGCGGGGGAGTGGCGGCAGGTAACGGATGCCTGCCGGAATTGGCTTAAGTACCGGCGGGCGGACCCCCTGATCCATGCCATGGACGCGGAGGCCCTGCGAAACCTGGGGGATCGCTCCTCGGCGAAAAATCACCTGGAGCGGGCCCTGGAATTGGATCCCCGGCAAATCCAGCTGTGGTATACCCTTATCCTCAACGCCTGGGAGGATAGGGATTGGAAGACCCTGCAGGGGGGATTAAAAAACGCGAAAAAATACGGGGGAGACGGGGAACTTATCCAACGGTTTTCCGTTTTATACGAAGCGGCCACCAATGACGACGATCTCCGGGTGATTGAAACCCTGCAGGGGGCGATCCGTTCCCTGGGGCCGGATCCGGAAATCATGTACGCCCTGGGGGAACGGTACCTTAAAACCGGACTTATCGAAGCAGCCGCAAACTGGTTCAAAAAAGTTCTGGTTATCCAAAAGGAGCATGAAAAAGCCCATCTGGGGCTTATCGCGGCGGCGGAGGTTCTTTTCAAAGAAGGGCGCCCCAAAGCCCGGGAGGGGTTAAAAAAGGCCTATGGGGCTTACCTCAAGCGGTGGAAGGATAACCATGTTATCCGCCGGGATCAAGCCCTTTTCCTGGTCAAAACCGGTGAATTTGAGAAAGCCGCCAAGGAATTGGAAGCCCTCCTGGCCTGGGAGCCGACCAATCCTACCCTGCGCCGGGTTTTAGCCTATTCCTACCGAAAATCCGGGCATTACCGGGAGGCCGCGGTGTTTCTTAAGGCCCTGCTCAAGGAAAAACCCGGGGATATTAAGCTGCTCTTAGAGTATACCGGGTGCCTGGAACGGGCCGGGGCGGGTTTTTACGCCGCGGCGGTATTGGAAAAGGCCCGAAATCTGTTTAGAAAATCTCCGGACATTCCCCTGGCATTGGGGCTTCTGTTATACCGGGCACAAAAACCGCAGCAAGCCCTGGAGTTTCTGCGGGAATCGGCGATGAAAAACAAAAAAGATCCCCGGCCCTATGAGTGGATGGCCTTTATTGCCCGGGAACAAGGCAATACCCTGGGGGCTTACCGCTATGAGGAAGAGGCGGCAAAGCGGAAGACCCGGTAAATTTTTTCCCTTTTCCGGTGATCCCGGTTGCTGAAACAAAAAAAAAGTCTATAATACTTAATGTGAGTTAATCTTCCATCCGGGTTTCAGAATCGGATCATACGAAATGAGGCCTTGGCGGAATACCGGATTTTACGGGGTTTAACGCTTCGCTTTTCCCCAAGCCGAAGCATAGCCGATAAAGGAGGGATACGATGGCAGTAAAGGCGATGGATCTGTTTGACGCCTATCGTCAGGATCAGTTACCAAGAGATGAAGGGTATATAGTCTCTTCTTTTTTCAACAGCAATTCCGCTTATTCCATTTATGAGATTGTCTCATATTCCGGGGTAAAGTCCATTTATCTTAACGACGCGGGATTGACTTTTCAGACCAACGGCAAAAAAATACATATCCTGATAGAACCGGCAAGCTATCCCAACAAAGCCATAGAACCCTATGTGCGCAGCAATACCGAACAAATTCCCCTCAGGTTCAATGAATTGGAACAGATCACCGCCAAAAATCTGAGCAAAATCATGATCGCCAAGGAACCTATCATATCCTTTTCTTCGTTTACCATCTTAAAACCCTCGGGGGTCAATTTTGCCCTGGTGTTTTACAACCGCCCGGATCTTTTTGTTACCCTGCAGCAGTTTTTTGAAAAGACCTTTAACCGGGAAGCGGGAATTCCCCAGGCGGACGCAAAAAAAAGCGCTAAACGGGTCGTGGAAATTTTGGAAACCACCATGAATTTTAGGGGAGAATACTCATAAGAAAAGCGCCGGGAGCCGGTCATGCCCGGCCCGGCCCTTCCCCCGGTTCGGCTTTTCTAAGCTCCGCCTGGGCCGCCGCCAGAATGGCGATGGGGACCGAGTAGGGAGAACAGGACACATAGTCAAGCCCCGCTTCCATACAGAAGCGGATATTCCCGGGATGGGCCCCGTGTTCGCCGCAGAGACCACATACCAGGTCGGGCCGGGTAAGCCGCCCCCGCTCTACCGCCAGGGCAATAAGCTCCTTTACCCGGGGGTCCAGCACGCTGAAGGGGTTCCCGGTAATAAGGTCAAAGAGGGTATAATCGGGCATAAAGCCGGTAAAGTCATCCCGGGATATCCCCAGGGTGGTCTGGGTCAGATCATTGGTACCAAAACTGAAAAAACAGCCGTACTTTGCAATATCGGCGGCCCCCAGGGCGGCGGCGGGAAGCTCAATCATGGTACCGATCTTATAGGGTACCGGCTTAACCTTCTTCTCTTCCCGCAGGGCCTCTTCCACCTCCACAATACCTGTATAATCGGCGCCTTCGATCTTTTTCCCATAGGCGATAAGTTTTAACTCCGACGCGTTCATGACAATGGGTACCATAATCTCAGGATATACCGCCACCTTTTCGTCCCGGAGCCGGTAGACGGCATCAAAGATAGCCCGGATCTGCATGGCGTAAATTTCAGGATATGAGACCGCGATACGGCAGCCCCGATGCCCCAGCATGGGGTTAAATTCATCCAGGGCCTCAATCCGGGCGCAGATCTCCGCCTCGGAAACCTTTTTCTTTTTGTTTTTTTCCAGGTAGCCCAGATACGCCCTAAGTTCATCCCGGCTATGGGGCATAAATTCATGGAGGGGGGCATCCAAAAGCCGGATGGTTACTTCCTTCCCCTCCATGGCTTTGAAGATACGGTAAAAATCATCCCGCTGCATGGGCCGCAGCTTATTCAGGGCCTTTTTCCGTTCCTCCCCGGAGCCGGCAAGGATCATATCCCGAAATACGTTGATCCGTTCGGCCTGGAAAAACATATGTTCGGTTCGGCATAGGCCTATCCCGTCGGCCCCGAAGGACCGGGCCAAAACCACATCCCGGGGGTTTTCCGCGTTTACCCGGACATGAAAGTCCTTTAAAAACCCTTTGGCCATGGCGATAAGCTCAAACAGCCCCGATTCGGCAGGCTTGGGCTCGATTAATGATGCGGCGCCCTGATATACCGAAGGCTCCCCGTAGGAGGGCACATGCAGGGTAAGATAATCCCCTTCGGAAAAAACGATATTCCCCAGGGTGGCTTTTTTACCCCGGATAGTCAGCGCCGGCGCCACCAGGGATACCTTTCCGTATTGGCGGGCCACCACCGAGGCATGGGCGGAATATCCCCCTTCGGCGGTCAGGACTCCGGTGGCTACCTCGATGGCCTTGACATCCCCCGCAAAGGAAGCGGGTAAAACCAGGATAAACCGGGTATCTTCCCCCCGCTGCCTGGCGAGCTTTTCCGCTTCCAGGAGCCCCTCGGTACTAAAATAGGCCCTGCCTATGGCCGCTCCGGGGGCGCCGGCAATACCGCCGCTCCATTTTTTAAGGCCCCGCACCCCGGCGGTATCGATCATGGGGCGGAGAATCTCATTGAGCCGGAGGGGTTCCAGGGCCTTAACCACGTAGGCCCTATCCACGATCTTACGTTTAGCCAGATCCAGGAGCAGCTTGATATCCGCCTGGGTCGATTTCTGATCCACCGGCCGTTGTTCGATGAGCCAAAGTCTTTTGTTCTCGATGGTAAAACGGATCTGGCGAATTTCCTTAAATCTATCCTCCAGGGTCCAGGCGATACCTTCCAGTTCCTTTAAATGCCGGGGATCGATTTTTTGAATGTCCTGGCCGTTGCCACCTAATTCATTAAATTTTTCCTGATGAAATTCCCCCTGCAGCTTTTTTTCGCCGCTTACCACGTTCCGGCTGAAAAATCCCCCGGAACAGGAATTTTTTCCGTAATTTCCGTAAACCATGGGCTGGATCAAAAGCGCCGTATCCCGATCGTTCTGCTCATCCACCGCCAACAATTTAGAAATTTCTTCCAGGGCGATCAGGAGCTGCCCCTCGGCGTTTTCAAAAAAACCCTGGGGGAAAAATTCGGCATACTCGTCCATGTAGTTTTCCGCGCTTTTGGCCGGGGGATGCTCCCGGAGGAGCCGGTCCAATTCCTGGAGCCGCCCGCTCATCCGCTCCCCTTCGCCGGTCAGCTTCCTAAGCCGTTCCTCGATCCACAGCATGCCCCGGACGAGGAACAACACCTCATGGGCCGCAAAGGTCTCCCCCACCCATTGGGTGAAGCCGGCAACCACCGGTTTGACCAGACCAAAATTATGCAAAGCCGGATAATCGGAAACCGCCAAGTTGGAGGACACCACGATTTTAAGGAGCATCGGGTTTTCAGGGTCCCCGTAGGTTTTCCCCACGATTTTAGAACAGCTATCGAGCAGGGTTTTTACCTCTTTTTTAATATCCACGGAACCTAATTCGGAGGCGATGGTAGTATCCAGGATAAAACCGGGCAGTATGGGAAAACGTAATTCGGCGAATTCATTGGCCTGTCTCCCCCGGATTCCCAGCAGTTCCGGGGCTATCTTTGGGGAGACCCCTTGGTTTTGACTAAAAAAATGAATCCTTTTATCCATGATGGCTTTCCTTTTTTTTCCAAGGAAGATTCCCACAATTTCGGTTTTGGGGAATGTCCCTTGCATTGAGAGAAGCTCCCGAAACTCCGGCTGGATTTCCGGAATTTCCCTGGAGAAAATCACTGACCCCGGGGCTGTTTCAAAACTGAAGCTCTAAACCAGCCCCGTCATTAAAACAATCTTAAAACCGTACTCACGGATCCGCGAAGAAACGCTTCGAACTGGGGACTGGCCCCCTGAATTAAATAACGCTGCAATTTGGCCACATCCTTGATGTCGTTCCCCGCCACGGAAAATTGAATGGAACTGCCGTGCTTAACCTTTCCCCATTTAAAGAGGGCGTTAATATCCAGAATCCGTTCCCCGTCATAATAGATATATACCTGGAGTTCGGGATATTTGGTATTGTAACTGTCGATGATCCGTTTCCATGCTTCCACGTTTCCGTTGTGAAAAAGCTCATTCCGGACTATCACCGAATACCGGGGAGTCATGCGGAGCGGCCCCGTAACCGCCGGGGCCGCAGTAAAGACCGGCGGCTCGGCCTGAGTCGGGAGGACCGGGGGGGCTTTTTTCCGGGCCCGCTCCGGGGGCAGCTTGCCCCGTTTACGCTCCCCTGTGCCGGAATGTGCGGGGGCGGCCTTCTTCGGCTTTTTCACCTGAAAATTCCCCCGGTACAGTTCCGCAAGGATTTTTGTTTTAATTCCCGCAAAAAGGTCCAACGCGGTCTCCGCCGCCTTCCGGCACAGACCCTCCGCCCCTTTTCCGGCGTCTCCCGCATAAATGACCAAAAGCTCCCATTTTTTCAGGCCCCCCCAGGCGGTCAACTGGGCCGGATCCTTGGGATTGGCGGCCAGTAAGCCCAACTCAGGATGGTGGTAGACGGCCAAAAGGTCCACCGCCGACCACCGGGCAAATTCTTCCGCCAGCGCGGCCGGATCAACGGCTACCGTGGCCAGGTTGGAAGACCGGGCTTGATACCCCAATTTGTCTACCAGGAGCATCCGTAAGAGCAGGGCAATTTCCTCCCCGCTCAATCCCTCGCTTTCCCCGTCAAACAAAAGGTCGCCCACATTATGGTTTTTTATGATATCGGCGATATGGATGGTCGTATTGATATGCCGTACCGCGGCATTAAATCCCGCCCGGGTGGAAAGAACCTCTAAGTTGGGCAAAGTCTGAACCATTTTCACACCTCCAGAAAAAACGCCCCCGTCAAAGGGGGCGTTTTGATTCACCATCAATACCAATAATTACCTGATTAGAGCTGCCTCAGCGCCCTGCCCCCCCGGCGGCCGGGGGTCTTTTTTTCGGCGCCCCGTTTGGCGGGTTTCGCGTCCACCACCCCCGGCTTCCTGCCCCGTTTGGGGGGCGCTTCCAGGGCCGGCGGCCGGCTTGAGGAGATGCTTTCCGGACTGTCGGCATTCAACATATCCAAATAGGCCTGACCGGGCGCGATCCCCCCGGTGGAAGAAACAGCACTTTCGCCGGGAACCGTGTCTGAGAAGGACTGATTGATATCCTCCCGGACCGTGGAACGGCGGCGGCTGAAGGACGCAAAAGCGGCGTCCTGGAATCCCTTGGAAACCCCATGGAGGAATTCGTTCAGTACGTTCGCCATGGCATCCAGGGTCGCCTTTTTCCGCTTAATGGAGGTTATATCCACATCCAAAAGCAAGCCGGGCTGGATATGATAGGGATTGATCATATATTCAAACCGGTAATATTCCCGCTCCAGGAAATCAAGCCGATCTTCTATCACCCGCCGTTCAATGGGGTATTGATAATCGTACATTTTCTTCAGCCGCTGGCGCATCAAAATAATCCGCTGCCGAATCCGGTCTTTTTCATAGATATAGGTACGATTCATCCGTTCCACTTCGGTTTCCGCGGGGCGTACAAAGGAAATTTCATCCCAAATTTTGGCAATGTCCTCGTATAACGGCTCGCCGCTTTTATCCTTTATGGTCTTGCGGATCTGGTTTTTATTTTTCTTTGCCAGATCATCAAAGTCCGCAACTTTGAAAAGGGGTTTTGCCCCCTGATAGATCACTTCCAGCAGCTCCCAGGCATGCAATACCTCGGTCTCAAAACTCTTTACCTGTACATCATAGGCCTTGCGTTCCTCGATGAGCTGGGCATTGTCATAATACCGCATCCTCACCTGGTACCGTTCATCGGGCAGATGGGCGGCATCGGTATCCTCATACTCCCGGATCATCAATTCCCGGGCGTTTTTGAGGTTTTCAATGTACTGATACCCCATCTTGGAGGTGTCCAGGATGGAAGTTATGGAATTGATCGCCGTATTAAAGCCCCGGTTCCGGATATTTTCAATATCCACGATCTTTTTGATGTTTTCCCGTACATTCTGCTGATCGAAATTCTCGGGATCTATTTCCGCCCGAAGGTCCGTGATCCGCTCAAACAGGGCCTTAGCGATGATGGCATACCGTTTTGACTTGGGATCATCCCCCTTGTCGTCGGTGTAATTCTCGACCTTGCCGATCTTATTAAAGATAATTTCGCTGTCCGAAAATTCCTCAAGCCCCTGATCTATCCGTTCATCCTTGAGTTTCTCAATTTCCTTATCGATATTATCAATCAGATGCTTGGAGATCAGGTCCTTGATGAGGTATTCCACCGTCACCTGGTAGTGGAAAATAGGGCTGATAAGCTCGGAATCCAGAATATTAACCGACAATTTGACATCGGTAACGGTCTTGGGCTTGAGCACATTATCTTTAAAGGCGCATTTGACGATAGAATAGGCGTTTTCACCCCGGATAAACGCGCCGGTATCGGTTTTTTGCCGCAACAGGCTGTTGGTCAGGTTTTCCAGGTCATTGACCCCCCGCTGGATATGGCCCTGCAGGTGACCGTACATATTGACCATGGATTTTTCGATTTCACCGGTATTAAACTTATCCGCGCCGCCGACCTGGTCCAAAAGATCCGCCACTTCCTTGGGGGTATACCGGGAAAGAACCTTGGTTTCCTCTTTATCAATATAGTTGCGGATTTTCTTTACCATCTCATCTTCCGTCGTTACCATATAACGGTTGAACATGTTCTGGTAATTTTGGTTAAAATAATTATACAACTTCTCTTTTAACCCGCCCATTACATCCAGACGTTCCAACACATCCTTGGGCAATTTAGCGGTTAAATGATGAACAACCTTATTGGTTTCTTCTTCCAGAAGTTGATTAACCTCATTCTGCTGATCCCGGTACTCCTGGGCTAAAGAATTCCGTGAACCCACGGCACTCGGTTTCTCAGGGTGGAATACATTAGGACTTTTAGGCAGGTCTATAGCACCCATAATTTGGCTCCTTCAAATATATTTCAAATTCAACTCTTATCTTATAATAGTATATTCATATTATCAATCTTTCTATAAAAAAGTAAAGCCTTTTTTACATTTTTATGGAAAAATATGTTAAAAAAAACTCCCGGGCTTCGATTTTTGGGGAAATTACCCGGGCATGGTCTACCCGGGCCGTCGATTTTTGGAATTGTCCCCGGTTGTCTTCTATAATATAAAGTAAGGATATCTTCATCTTTACCCGGGAGGAAAAATGGCTTATGATGGGGTTCTTACTATGAAAAAGACGATCCGGATTATGGTTTTTTTACTGTTGCTTTTTCCCGGTTTTATGGCCGCCGAGGACCGGCGGACCACGCCGATTACCGTATATTTGATTTTCGACGGTTCCGAGGGTATAAAAAACGGGAAAGACAGCGCGGTGGCCTGGCTTAACGAACATATAATTGATAAAATCCTACAGGAAGGGGATAACCTTACCCTGTGGATTGCCGCGGAAAAGCCCAAGGTGGTTTTTTCCGAATCCTTAAGCGGGGCCGCCCAAAAGGAAACCCTCAAGGAACTGCTCCGTTCCGTTACCCCCGAGGGTCCTGCCGCGGATTATGCCGGCGCCCTCCGGGAGGCCCTTGCCCGGGAAAAAAGTAACGCCCGGGGGGGAATTTCCTACACCCTGCTCGTAACCGGAACCTCCGGGGGCGCCTTCCGGGGAAATACCGCGGGGGAGTTCCTGCGTTACGCCAAGGTGCAGGACTTTTCCGGGTGGCGGCTCCAGGTGGTGGGTTTGGATCTGGGTCCGCGGGTACAAAAGGCCGTCTCCGATTATATGTCCGGGGATTAGCCGCCGCTTGCCGGGGTAATTTTTATGCGGGGGATTGATCATGGCCGGTAAAGCCTTAAAAATTATGACTGCCCTGGTTTTTATTTTCACCGCCCTGGGCATCGGGGTGTTGATTATATTGCCCGACGATATCTTTCATACGCAAAACCGCAACCCTTCCGGTCAACCCCGGCTCGTTATTCCCCAAATGAACGCCAAAACCTGGGACCAGGCATGGGGAAGCGCGGAACCGGCGGCATACGAAGACACCCTGTTCCCAAACCTTCCCCTGGAACCGGGCGAAACCCCGGTGGCGGTATTAACCCAAAATTTCGACGACGACCCCCCCGATGAACATATTGTTGCCTGCCGTAATCTTTCGGAAACCGAAGGCCTTATTTATATTATTTATATGGATACGGAGCCCCTGTCCGGGGGGTATCAACGGCGTTGGAGTGTCCCCACGGCGGCAAGCCGGCCCGGGGGGATCTCCTTGTTTGTCCTGGACATCCTGGGAGACGGGGGGCTCTGCATACTCCTTAAGGGGATGAACGGCGCCGGGGAAGAGACCCTGACCGTTTTAAGAAAACCGGATCCCCCCTCCGCCGCGGCTACCGGGGAGGCGGACCGGCTTGAGCCGGTTACGCCCTTCGGCAAGATCGCGGAACTGCGGATCGACGGCGCTATTTCCGTGTTGGAGGCGGAGCGTTCCCCGGGGCAGCCCTGTGCCATTGCGGCCTATGGCCGGGATTTTGAATCTTCCAATGCCCTGGATCGGGTGGAACTTATCCATACCTATAATCCGGTAACCGGACGGTACGAACAGAGCCGGCTTACCAGGATACCGGGCGCCCAGATAGAGCAGCGCCGGATCCAGGAACTGTTAAGCGGTAATTCCGGAAAATTCGCGGATTATATCGAGGGGCTCTGGTATTTTGTCAATGCCCAGGGTCTGCCGGAACAGGAACAATACATCTATTTTGATTATGCCAGGAAAGAAATTATTTTTTTCGGAGACGAGATCGAGCAAATTTTTATCTGGCAGAATTCCATACCCACCCGGTACGGATTGTACCTGGTTACCCAAAACCGTTCCGTTACCACCCTGAAACGGTTTATCGTGGTCGAACTGGAATCCCTGGATAACTTACGGATCCGGGTTACCGAGGATGTACAACTTAAGATCGGGATCAACGCCACCTGGGACGGGGTGTACCGGCGGGCGGGGTCCCTTGAAAAGAAGCCGGAAGCGGTTTATTCGATACCCCCCCACATCGAAGCGGTATATGTCGGTTCCATAGGGAGACTCAGCTTGCAAAAAGATGGAACCTATGAATTATACCAGGGGGATTCTTATAAGCAGGGAACATACGCCTTTTTTATTATTGAGGGGGAGACGTTGTTGGAATTACGGCCCCAGGATGCCGGTATAGAACGGGATATTTACCAGGTTCACTATCCGGAAACGGAATCCAGCGAAAGCGAATGGTTATCCGCCTTTACCCTGACCCGGATTCGTTTGAGTACCCGGGGCATTCAGTCCCTGCATGAACCGGCGATTTTCCTGACCCTGGATATGGAAAAAACCCGCTCCACGGATCTTCCCATAAGCGCCCTCCCTCACTGAAATACCGGGAAGGACTCAAATCCGGCGTCCTTTAAGTGTATGATGGTCCTGCCCATATCATTTCCCGCGGGTACGGTTACCGCCCAATACTCGACACCCTTGACCCCGCGCCGGGTAATACCCGCCTGAAATCCCGCGCGCCGAAGCCGTTCCACCAGGGCCCGGGCATTTTCCTCCCGGCTGAAAAGGCCGGTCTGCAGCACCACCGCTGTTCCGGCGTCTTCTGGCGCCGGGTCAAGCGCCTTGGGCGCCGCCGGGACAACGGGAGCCGCCAGGGTTACCGCATCCCGTCCGGGAAAAAGGAACCACCAGACCATGGGGGCGGCCCTGACCACGCCGCCATCGTTCCCCAGGATCCGGGCTTCGGGACTCCCGGGACATTCGGCAAGGAGCCGGGCCTTGTACCGGTCGTCCCCGGAAACCTTCCACTGGGTGTAATACAGGGCGGCTTTGTAGTCGCGATACTCGGGGTCATCGGTCAAGGCCGTCAGGATGGAAACGTCCCCGGAGCGGAAGCTCCTGATTTGGGCCCCCAAACACCGGGCGTTCCGGAGGATTCCGGCATCCTGAGCGGTAAGCAGCACCTTTTGTACCTGGACGTCCGCCTTATCCAGTTCCCCCAGGGCGGCAAAACACCGGGCCCCTTCCAGGAGGGCCCCGTCGTCCCGGCGGCCCGGATCCGCCACGGCGGCTTCCGTCCAGATCCGGGCGGCGGATTCCAGGTCCCCCAAGAGGCGGAAAAGTCCGGCCAGCCGGATCATGATCCCCTGCCGTTCCGCCGCCGGGATTCCCCGGTCGCTCAGTTTTTTCTCAAGGTTTTGAACCTCCGCCGCCACCGGGTGGGTTCCGGAAGCATCGGACTGTCCATAGAGACCTCCGCCCCCCGGCCCGGAAAGGATCGAAAAAACAAAAACCAACAAAAGGAGGTTTTTAATTGATCCCATAGGAATCGCCGTTGTCAGAACCCGGGGGAATATCCTCCGCCGGGCCTGCCCCCCCCCTTTTATTGCTCCCTTTTTTCCCGAATTTACGGTTTTTCCTTCCCCCGGCGTCAATGGCCGCATCCGGGGATTTTGATTTTCTGAACCTAAGGGAAACCATCAGGGGGATCGTACACAAAAGTCCCAACACAAAGGCTGAAAAAACGGTGAGGTAAATAGGCACCTGCTCGATCGTGGTAAATCCAAAGGAAATATCACAGCTGTTATTCAAATTGAGGCCGATAAAAACCAGCAAGATCCCAAAAAACACCACAAATCCGATTAATTTCCACGGCATAATACAACACTCCTTTGAGCTTCTTCCAAAATCCGGTTATTTTTGGATAAAAGCTCCTGAAAACCGGTAAAAAATCCGGTCTCCCGCTCAATCTAAGGGAGCCGTTCCGCAACCTGAAGTTTTGAAACAGCCGCCCGGTTTAAAAAACCGTTTTTACGCTTTAACCCGCCGGATTGACCGCCGCTCCGCGGAAGGTATTTCCCCGCAGGGAGCAGAGGGTCACTTCGGCAAAACGCCCAATCATGGAGGGAGTCCCGGGGACCACCACCATTTCATCTTTTTCAGTACGGGTTATTAATTCATCGGCATTTTTTCGGGAAATTCCTTCAATTAAAACCTTTTCCCGGCGCCCCAGACGTTCCTTTAACAAGGCTGCGGTATGCCGTTTCTGCAGGGCAATTACCCGGGACAAACGATCCCGTTTCACCCCCTCATCTATCCTGCCGGGAAGATCAAAGGCGGCGGTCCCTTCCCGGGGATTATAATGGTACATATAGGCATAAAGGAATTTTACCCGCTCCATCAGTTCCAGGGTTTGCCCCAGATCCTCATCGGTTTCACCGGGAAAACCGATAAGAATATCCGTTGAAAGGCTTATCCCGGGCAGGGCCTCCCGAATCTCCGCCACCAGATCCAGATATTGCTCCCGGGTATACCGGCGGTTCATGGCGGCGAGGACGGCATTGGAACCATGCTGGACACAAAGGTGGAGATGACGGCAGAACGCCCCGTGTTCCGCCATGACCCGGATAAGACGGGAGGACAGATCCTTGGGGTGGCTTGAGAGAAAGCGGATCCAGCGGATGGGGGTATTTTCCACCCTCCGGGCGGCTAATTCCAGCAGTTCGGGGAAGCCGACTTTCCCTTCCCAAAAATAGGAGTTGACGTTCTGGCCCAGAAAGGTAATCTCCCGGACGCCCCGCTTCGCCAAGAGGTCAATTTCCGCGAGGATCGAGGCGGGGTCCCGGGACACTTCCCGGCCCCGCACCTGGGGAACGATGCAGTAGGAGCAAAAATTATTACACCCGTGCATAATGGGGATAAAGGCACGGAACTGCCCTTCTTCCAGATGAAAGGGAGAAAAAGAAAAAACCGGCTCTTCCTCGATTTTTATCCGGGCCAGCCCTTCCTGGGCCGAAAGGCCCTGTTCCAACCCTTCCAGGATGAGGGGGAAAACCGGACGGGCGGCGGTCCCCATCACGTAATCCACGGCCCGGTTCTTTTCCTTCAGGGCTTCCCCCATACGCTGGGCCATACAGCCCGCCACCAGGAGGGTGAAGGACCGCTTTTTTTTCAGGGCCCCGTACAACGCGAGCCGGCCCAGGACCCGTTTTTCCGCGGTTGCCCGGACCGAACAGGTGTTGAGGATCACCAGGTCCGCCGTTTCCCCCGACTCCGCCGCGGTCCAGCCCCGTTCCCGCAGCACCAGACGCAGCGCCGCCGATTCCGCGGTGTTCATCTGGCATCCATAGGTCTCAAAAAAATAGGTCACGACCTGCTCTTAAGCCCTTTCAAAAATTTAATTCCCTTCCAGATTCCCATGGCCAAAAGGCCGACGGCGCCGATACCGAGCAGGAACCCCGCGAAGCTCTTCAGGGGAGCTATGGGAAGACGGGCGAGAATGGCCAGAAAACCGGCGGCGGTAACTATCATCCCCGGCTTTCTATCTTCCGGGTCCTTGGAAAAAAGGGCGCCCACCCCCACCAGCGCGACAATAACCCCGGCGGCGATCCCTAAAGGAAGGGGCAGGGCCCCCATAATAAAAAGAAGGATCCCCCCCGCTATACCCCCAACAGCAGCCACCCCCTGTTTGGCCAAAACATCGGCGGGGGCAAGCCGCTCAGGTACCATATCGTTCATTAGCTTCCTCCTGCAACGGGATTTCCCTAAAACCGAAGTTTTGGGAAGCCTAGACTGTTTCAAACTATACACTTCCCCGCCGGGATCTTCAACGGGTTACCGTAACCCAACCAAGCCGTGGATTGTTGTATTTTAGAAAGCTTTGGATTTTGAAAAGGCTCATTGAATAGGAATCTTTTATCCGTTATAATAAAAAATTACCGGGGTACGGGTTTTCCCCGAGCCAAGCCGGCTTGGTTGGGATTTTACCGTTTTTTCCCGGGTTTTTTCAAGACGAACCGGGCCGTGAAAAGGCCCACTAATCCGGGGGTTGGGGAGTTCATTATGATCAGCGGGAAGAAGAGGGGCTTTTTCATCCTTATTTTGGCGGGTTTTATTTTCGGCGCCGCCGCACAGGAGGGTGATGTTTATGAGGAAGAAGAACCGGAACCTCCCTTTGATTCCGAATGGGACTTTGTCGCCCCGCCCCTCTATTCACGGGGGGATAAGACCTTTACGATCTCCCTGGGGCCTATTTTTCCCACGGTTTTTTGGGACAGCGAAGGGGTCCTTGAAAACCGGATAAATGTCGCCGGGGGAACCGGGTCCCTGGCGTTAAGTTATTTCCTGAATTCCAACCTGTTTATCGGGGGAGAGCTGGGGCTGATGTTTATCTCCACCCGGGGAAAAAACATGCTTTTCATGGTCCCCATGGGGGCCCGGATCGGCTATCAGTTTATTCTGGGCAGGTTTGAATTTCCCCTATCCCTGCTGATAGGCGGAGTGCCCCAGCAATACCTGGAACTCAATCACTTCGGATTTTTATTGAAGCCCGAGGCTTCGGTTTTCTGGCGTTTCAATCCCAGTTGGTCCTTTGGTCTTAACACGGCCTGGTGGTTCATTCCCCAATGGAGTGAGCATACGGTTTTTGGGAATTTTGTAGAATTAACCCTCTCCGCCCGTTATCATTTTTAAGGTAAGGATAAAATCATGGAAAAATTATTGTTTAATCACCCCCAAGGGATCCCCCCCAATATTCAGGATTCGGCTTCACAATTTGGCCTTCCGAAGCGGTTCCGGTGGTTTCTTCTTTTTATTCCCCTCTGTTTATTTTTCTTTTCCTGCGATCAACATCCCATCTTTTTTGATATATCCCGGGAAGTAAAACCCAAGGAGCCCTACATACCGGGGAGCCCCACCAAGATAGTGTCCAGTGGAAATACCCTGTACGTATCAAACGGAAAAGGTCTCTACCACAATCAGGGTTCCGGATGGTCCCCCATAGATAAACCCTCCGGTACGATTACCGATCTGGCCGTCGCCGGAAGTACCCTCTACTGTATCATCGAGAACAGCAGCTTGTACCAAAATACCGGGGGGTCATGGGCGCAGGTTCCGGTATCGGGATATACCTATCTTCAAAATATCTACGGAAGCAGCACCCTCTATATATGCGCTTCCACCGCCAATGTATATACGATCCTTTCCTATAGCGGCGGTACGCCCCGTTCCCTTATGTCCGGCTCGGGGGAAGGATTTTTTCTGCGGGGAGCGGCAGGGAGTTATATTGCCACCACCGGCGGGATTTTTAACGCCGGTAGTTCGACCCCTATTTCCGGTTCCACCGGGCATACCATCATGGGGATAATCGCGTTACCGGGGGGCGGCATCGCGGCATCCACCAAAGACGGATATATTCTCCACGGGAGCGGCACCCTTATGGCGGCGGCGTTTGGTTTGTCTTTTGATCGGGCTATGGCCACGTATAAGACCAAAAATGGATACCTGCTCCTGGTGGGGGTTCACACCAAGGGGTTTGCGGAGATTGAACTGAGCAGCAACGGTTCCTGGCCCGGTTCCTCCTCTGTCCATTATCCGGGGCAAGGAACCTACGATGTAAATACCACGGCCTATGATTACGCCCAGTACCGTTCAAGTTTGGGGGTACAATCCCTTACCGGCCTCTATCAACAGCAGAATGGGCCCCTTTTCGCGTCAACCCATCAAAAAGGGCTTTGGGCCTACCAGTATGGGGAGGAAGGCTGGCAGTGGAATGCCTATTAATCAATCGGTTTCTCCCGATTTTTAAAGCCCTTTTTTTGATATCCCCCCATGGGAGATCTTTTTAGTTCCTCCGGGGGAGTCTCCCAAAGCCCCCTGGCGGATCGGATGCGGCCCAGGATTCTGGACGATGTTATCGGTCAGGATCATATTGTCGGCCCCGGGCGGCTTTTGCGGCGGGCCATCCAGGCGGACCGGCTCTCATCGGTTATCTTCTACGGTCCCCCCGGTACGGGTAAAACAAGCCTGGCCAGGGTTATCGCCAATACCACCAAAAGTTCCTTTGAAAGCCTCAACGCGGTCCTGGCGGGGATCAAGGATATTCGGGAGGTCATAGACCGCTCCGACGAACGGCGGCGGCTTTACAGTAAACGGACCATCCTCTTTGTGGACGAAGTCCACCGGTGGAACAAAGCCCAGCAGGACGCCCTCCTCCCCTGGGTGGAAAACGGGACGGTGATCCTCATCGGGGCCACCACGGAAAATCCCTTTTTTGAAGTCAACCGGGCCCTGGTAAGCCGGAGCCGGATCTTTCAGCTTAAGCCCCTGACAACGGAAAACCTGCGGGAGGCCGCCCTGCGGACCATGGCGGACAAGGAACGGGGATATGGTAACTGGCAAGTGGTTTTTGAGGAGGGGGCCCTGGAACACCTGGTGGAAGTTGCCGGGGGGGATGCCCGGAGCCTCCTCAACGCCCTGGAACTGGCGGTAGAGACCAGCCCCGGTTCCTGGCCCCCCCCGGAGGGAACGGAGATCCGCATCTCCCTGTCGGCCGCGGAAGAAAGCATCCAGCGCCGGGCGGTACTCTATGACCGGGACGGGGATTACCACTTTGACACCATCAGCGCCTTCATCAAAAGCGTCCGGGGGAGCGACCCCGATGCGGCCTTGTATTGGCTTGCCAAGATGGTCCGGGCCGGGGAAGATCCGGCTTTTATCTTTAGGCGAATGATCATCCTGGCCAGCGAGGACGTGGGCCTGGCGGACCCCCAGGCGATAACCGTGGTCATGGCCTGTGCCGAGGCCTTTGAGCGGATAGGATTTCCCGAGGGGAATTTCCCCCTGGCCCACGCCTGCCTCTACCTGGCCACGGCGCCGAAATCCAACACCGCCCTGGCCTTTTTTGACGCCCTGGGGGAGGTGAACAAGGAGGATGCGGAGGTCCCCAACCACCTGCGGGACGCCAGCAGGGATGCCGAAGGGTTCGGTCACGGGGACGGCTATATCTACCCCCACGCCTACCGGGATCACTGGGCGGCCCAGCAGTACCTTCCCCGGATATTGCGGGGAAAAACCTTTTACCTCCCCTCCCGGATGGGATATGAGGGGAAGATCCGGGAGGAGGTGATTAGGAAGCGGGAACTTCAGGCGGCGGTTATTATGGGGGACAACCCCGGGGAAGGCGGGGAGGAATACCTCTCCTGGTCCGCTTCATCCAAGGGCAAGGAAGGCTGGTTCAAACGCCTGGAATCGGGGAGGAGCGCCCTCCTCTTATCCGACCGGGACCTGATCCTAGGCCAATGTTCCCCGGCCCGGCATGACCGGATCCTCATCCCCGCCGCCAATGACGGCCTCCTCCTCTGGGAAAGCCTGCGGAAGGTCCCGGAGGGCCTGGCCGCGGCCCTGGTGGATACCGAAACCGCCCGGGAGGCCCTGCTCCGCTACGCCTCAATGCTGGATGAAAGCGAAGGGCCCCAAATCGGGGTTTTCCCCCCGGGAAAACTCCCCGCCCCGGAAGAAGCGGAGGCCCTGTTTTCCTCCCCGGTGTTTGACCATATCCTGGCCCGGGAGCCCTGGAAACGGGGGTTCCCCCCACCGGAAACGGCCGGCGCCGATCCCCTGGCTGCCTTTGTCCAAGGGGCCCGGAGGCTTCTTGTCCCCGGGGGGGACATGGTGATCCTCCAGACCCTCCCCCGACTGGGGGAACGGATCTCCCGGATCCTGGCGGATGAATGCGGGGGAACGGAGCCTCCCCCCGAAGCATTGGTAAAAAACCTTAAGGAAGCGGAACAGGACTTTTTTACCAAACAGGGGGGGTATTGGACCTGGGACGGGGAAATCCTGGAAAAGGCCTTTACCGCCGGGGGGTTAAAGACCACCTTCTCGGTACTGGACCAAAAAGAGGAACGGCTCCTTACCGAACGGGACTTGGCCGCCTGGTTTGACCGGGATCGTTCCACCTGGGGCGCCTTTATTGCCCGGGCCCTGGGGGAGCGGGACTTTTTAAGCATCCGGGAACTGCTTTCCCTCCGGATAAAACAGGGACCCCTCACCTGGAAATGGAGAAGTATCCTCCTTACGGGACGGGCAAATTGATCCGGGCCCGGATCCGGTTTATACTATCCCCATCTTATATAAGGAAGCGAATCGATGAAAACCATCCTTTGTTACGGTGATTCCAATACCTGGGGCTATAACCCGCAAACAGGAGAGCGGTACGATCATAAAACCCGCTGGCCCATGGTGCTAAAAAAATTACTTAACCTTAATGCCCCGGAGGATGCCCCCGCCTATTGGGTCGATGAGGAAGGGCTCTGCGGCAGGACCAGCTGCAGGGAAGATCCCGTGGAGGGGGATATGAACGGTCTGCGCCAACTGATACCCATTCTGGAAAGCCACAAACCCCTGGATGTGGTGGTGGTTATGCTGGGGACCAATGATCTCAAGATCCGGTACAACCCCTGCGCCTATGATATTGCCCGGGGAGTAGGCCGGCTGGTAACGGCCATTAGGGATTCCCGTACCAGCCCCGGTAATGCCGGCCCCAAGGTTCTTATGATCTGCCCTCCCCCAACGGTGGATGCCCCGGCTTTTAAAAATATGTTCGGGGATTGTGTGGAATTATCCAAGAAACTTCCCGGGTTTTATCGACAGTTTGCCCAGGAGTGGGGGGCGGAATTTCTGGACGCCGGTAAAATCATACAGAGCAGCAAAGCGGACGGCATCCACCTGGATCCGGAAGAACATTACCAACTGGCCGCGGCGGTGGCGGACATAATTAAAAAAATAGCGCCGATATAGGTGCCCCGGATAAACTGCGGGGAAAAAACGCATGTTCCATGGACTTTACTCTTGCGAGGATGGATAAAACTTTATATTATGAACCATTATGGGAAATTCTTCCGAGGAAACCTGGGATTCCTTCTTACATTACCTCCCCTACAGCGACGAAGATGAAAAAATCGGGATGGTATGTACCACCGCGGGTAATGTGGACGTAAAACCCCAAACGGTCTATCCTCCGAACAAAAATAAACATCCCGCCCTTTTCCGGCAGGTGGCGGAAGGCCGGATCTTGCAGGAATTTCAAATCCTCTATATCACCAAAGGGGAAGGGATCTTTGGGGTGGACCAGCAGACCTATACGGTTACGCCCGGTTCTCTTTTATTGGTCCTTCCGGGGATAAAACATTTTTATAAACCGGTATTTGAAATAGGCTGGCATGAATACTGGGTCGGCTTTAAAGGCGGGTTTTATTCCACCCTGGTGGAGAAGGGGATCCTTGCCAGGGAGCATATCTTTTTTGACGTAGGGCTCCATAATGACATCGTATCGATCTTCGATCAGATCCTGCGGGAAGTGCGGACCCAGCAGCCCCTCTATCAGCTCAAGGCCTGTTCGGGGATCCTGGCCCTGATCGCCGAAATGTTGACCCATGAAAGACGTTCGGAGCAGCCCAATTATTATCAAAAAATCGTGGAGCAGGCCAAATATCTTATGGAAACGAATGTTTTTAAGGCCATTAATGTATCGAGCATTTCCGAACAGATAGGGGTAAGCCCCTCAAAACTCAATGAAATTTTCAAAACCTATACGTCCATGACTCCCTATCAGTATTACATTCATATCAAGATCCATAAGGCCGAAGGCCTCCTTGAAGAGGCTGACGTGACGGTTAAAGAGGTGGCCTTTCAGTTAGGTTTTGAGGATCAGTACTATTTTTCCCGGCTTTTTAAAAACAAAACCGGGGTTGCCCCCTCGGATTGGAAAAAATATATCCGTCAATGAGCGCTGTCCCGGGAATGTACCGGGGGTATGGTAGGCGGCGGTTCCCATGAAAAGTCCATCATCTGCCTATAATTATCCATGTACTATTTAAAGAGGAGTGTTAAAATAATCTATGGATCTCACAGAACTTATTACCCTGTCCCGGTATTATGGGGCTAATTCGGATTATGTGGTGGCCGGCGGGGGGAATACCTCGTTGAAAGACGGTTCGATCCTCTTTATCAAAGGCTCTGGGACGCCCCTCTCGGATATTACCGCCGATGGTTTTGTCCGGATGGACCGGGATAAATTGGCCCGTATATGGGAAAAAATATACCCCGAAAACGCGGATGACCGGGAAGCGGCGGTTCTGGCAGATATGATGGCCGCTAAAATGCCCGGGGAAGAGCAAAAACGCCCCAGTGTGGAAACCCTGCTCCACGACATGCTTCCCGTTACCCTGGTGGTTCATACCCATCCGGCTTTGGTCAACGGCCTGACCTGTTCGGTCAGGGGAGCCGAGGAAGGGCGGAACTTATTCGGCGAAAAAGCCCTGTGGATCCCCGAAGTTAACCCGGGGTATACCCTTTCCCGGGTGGTAAAGGAAGCCATGGATGCCCAGACCCGTTTGTCCGGCAGGCCGGCGGCGATCATCCTGCTGCAAAACCACGGGGTTTTTGTGGGGGCGGATA
This sequence comes from Treponema sp. TIM-1, assembly GCF_046533115.1. Taxonomy (NCBI): domain Bacteria; kingdom Pseudomonadati; phylum Spirochaetota; class Spirochaetia; order Treponematales; family Treponemataceae; genus Treponema; species Treponema sp. TIM-1. The sequence continues at coordinate 17,573 of NZ_JAJQRC010000003.1, read as the reverse complement.
CCGCCGAAGGCATCCGGGACATTTACCGGTATATTATGGATACCCTGGGCGCAAAAATCACCCGGAAGCCGGATTTTTCCGGCAAAACCCTTCAATACGGTCCTTCCGCGGAGGCCGCCGGCATTCTGGCGGAGCTGGGGGGGCAGGCCATTTTTGAGCGAAACCGGGAAATCGCGGCCCTGGTGGAGGATGCCGCCGCATTTTACCCCGTTTCTTCCGCCTTTACCCCGGATCATATCGTGTATTCCGGGAGTTCTCCCCTTTTTATAGATACCGGCGGCAGAGGGGATATGCCCCGCTTCATCAGGGAAGCCTGGAAGAACCATCTGGAAAAAACCGGACGTCCCCCGAAAATCGTTGCCCTCCAGGGGGTGGGGGTTTTCGGCGTGGGCCCTTCGGAAAAGGCGGTCCGGCTTGCCCTGGAACTTTTCGCCGATACCATCAAGGTAGGGGTTTACGCCCAGGCCTTTGGGGGCCCCCGATTTATGGCGGCGGATAAAATAGATTTTATCAATACCTGGGAAGTGGAACGGTATCGTTCCGGCATTTCCGGAGTAACCAACAAGGAGAAATAGTTATGAAGCCCTACCAAAACAAAGAAGCGCTGGAACAAGCCTATGGTTTAGCCAAGGAAGTTTACGCAAACATCGGGGTTAATACGGATAAGGCCATCAAAGCCGCCCTGAACGTACCGGTTTCCGTTAACTGCTGGCAGGGGGACGACGTAACCGGCTTTGAGGGATCCCAGGGGCTTTCCGGGGGGGGGATCCTCGCCACCGGAAACTACCCCGGCCGGGCCCGAAACGGGGAGGAACTGCGGGCGGACGCGGAATTCGCCTTCTCCCTGATACCGGGGAAGAAACGCTTTAACCTCCATATGCTCTACGCCGAGACCGAGGGTAAAAAGATAGGCCGGGATGAACTGGAACCGGAGCACTTCCAAAAATGGATGACCTGGTCCAAGAAAAAGAAGATCCCCCTGGATTTGAACCCCTCCTTTTTTTCCCATCCCCTGGCCGAGAACGGTACCCTTTCCAGCGCCGACCCGAAGATCCGTCAATTCTGGATCCGCCATACCATCGCTTCCCGGCGGATCGCCTCGGCCTTTGGGACAAACCAGGGTTCCCCTTCGGTAAACGACATCTGGCTCCCCGACGGGTCCAAGGACCTCCCCGCGGATCGGCACAGTCCTCGGCTCCGGCTGCGGGAGGCCCTGGACGAGAGCCTCGCCGTTCCCCTGGACCCCAAAACCGTCACCGACGCGGTGGAATGTAAACTCTTCGGCATAGGCAGCGAGGCCTATGTGGTGGGTTCCTACGACTTTTATCTGGGATACGCGGCGAAAAACCAGGTAAAACTATGCCTTGATATGGGGCATTTTCATCCGACCGAACTTATTTCGGATAAAATATCCGCGGTACTCCTCTTTACCCCGGGGCTGCTGATCCATTTCAGCCGGGGGATCCGGTGGGATTCGGACCATGTGTGCCTCTATTCCGACGAATTACGGGAGGTATGCCGGGAAATTTTCCGGCAAAACGCCCCGGATCGTATTGATTTGGCCCTGGACTTTTTTGACGCTTCCATAAACCGTATCGCCGCATGGACCATCGGCGCCCGAAGCCTGCGGAAGGGTATCCTGGATGCCCTGCTGGAACCCACCAAACTCCTGGTGGAGGCGGAAAAGGCCGGTAAAAATCACGAGCGGCTTGCCCTGATGGAGGAATTAAAAACCTTCCCCTTTGCCACGGTTTGGGACAAACTCTGCCTTGAGGCGGGGGTACCGGTGGGAACCGATTGGCTTGCCCCGATCGGGGACTACGAAAAAAACACCCTTTCCAAGCGGACCTAAGCGCTGGGGGGGTAAGGGTTCCCATGGTTTTGCCCTGAAACAGCCCGTTTGTTATTGTTTTTTTTTGGAATTGGGGGTATATTGACAGGGAAGGGTTTGAATTTTTATTAAAAAAACCCTCAAGTTTCGGCAATAATATGCCGAAATAAGAGATGGTTACGTATTTTTAATACCCCCGGGGGAGTTCCGGATCCGCGGTAAGGGGTTCTCCGGGAGGGCCGGTAATTAAAATATCGGCGGTAAAAAAGAATACTTAACCACAACCGAAGGCAAGGATGCCAGACGGTAGACATTATCAAGGAGGATGACATGATCATCAACCACAACCTGAGCGCGATGTTCGCCGACAGGTCCCTCAAGGTTACCAATGGTAGCCTTACCAAGTCCATGGAGAAACTCTCTTCGGGACTTCGTATCAACCGGGCGGGAGACGATGCTTCCGGCCTCGCGGTTTCCGAAAAAATGCGGAGCCAGGTCCGGGGCTTGAATCAGGCCTCGGTCAATGCCGCCAACGGCATTTCCTTTATCCAGACCAGTGAAGGTTATTTACAGGAAACCCAGGATATCCTCCAACGGATCCGGGAATTGGCGGTACAATCCGCCAACGGCATCTATACCGATGAGGATCGGATGCAGATCCAGGTGGAAGTATCCCAACTGGTGGATGAAGTAGACCGGATAGCCAGCCATGCCCAATTTAACGGCATGAACATGCTTACCGGCCGCTTTGCCCGTCAGACCGGGGACAATACCGTTACCGCTTCCATGTGGTTCCACATCGGCGCCAATATGGACCAGCGGGAACAGGTCTTTATCGGTACCATGACCTCCTCGGGTCTGGGGCTCCGCAATACCGGGAATCAGGAATTCATCAGCCTCGAAAGCCCGGAAACTTCCAACCAGGCCATCGGTACCCTGGATACGGCCCTGAAGTTAATCAGCAAGCAGCGGGCGGACCTGGGAGCCTATCAGAACCGGTTGGAACATGCGGTGGTGGGTCTGGACATAGGGGCTGAGAATCTGCAGGCGTCGGAATCCCGAATCCGGGATACCAATATGGCGAACCAGATGGTCGCCTATATGCGGGATCAGATCCTGACCCAGTCGGGGACGGCCATGCTGGCCCAGGCGAATCAAAGGACCACCTCCGTCTTGCAACTTCTCCAATAGAACGTTACAGTATAAAATAGTGTTGGTTGGGTTTTCAAAGTTGAAAACCCGGCCTTGGTTAGGGGGAACCCGAGGGCAAGCCCGGAGGTACCCCCAAAACCCCTTTTAAGTTGCGGGGGGTTATTTTTCCGGAAAGGAATTTTCGGAAAGGGGTTCTTTGACAAATACCCTTTGTTGATGCACAGGGCAGAAGGGATCGTTTTTTAGGGGCAAAACAGCGCTGACAAACGATTCGTTCCGTAATCCAAAGCCGCGGAGAATCGGCGCGAGGTTCTCCGCGGTAATGGTCCCTGCGGTTCGGCCTTGGCTATGGATAGCCGGGGTTATCAACGCATGGAGGGTAATGAATGATAATTAACCATAATATGAGCGCCTTATACGCCAACCGTAATCTCGGGGTGACCCAGGCCGATGTAGCGAAAAGCATTGAACGCTTAAGCTCCGGCCAGCGGATCAACCGGGCCGGAGATGACGCATCGGGACTCGCGGTTTCCGAAAAAATGCGGAGCCAGATCCGGGGGTTAAACCAGGCGGAGCGTAATATCCAGAACGGGGTATCCTTTATTCAGACTTCTGAGGGGTATCTTCAGGAAACCCAGGATATTCTGCACCGTCTACGGGAACTGTCGGTACAGTCCGCCAACGGTATCTATACCGATGAGGATCGTATGCAAATCCAGGTGGAAGTTTCCCAGTTGGTCGATGAGGTTAACCGTATTGCGAGCCATGCTCAATTTAACGGCATGAACATCATGACCGGGGCGTTTGCCCGGGATTCGGCAACCAATAGGGTTATGCAGTTCCAGGTTGGGGCCAATATGGACCAAAATGAACAGGTCTTTATCGGTACCATGACCGCCCAGGCTTTGGGCTTACAGAGCGCCCAAGGGGATACGGGAATCATCACGATTGCCACCCCCGAGGATGCAAATAAGGCTATTGGTACACTGGATTCCGCGTTACGGCAAATTTCAAAGCAGCGGGCCGATCTCGGCGCGTATCAGAATCGGTTTGAAATGGCCTCTGAGGGCGTCGCCATCGCGGCGGAAAACCTTCAGGCCTCCGAGTCCCGGATTCGGGATGCGGATATGGCGTCGGAAATGGTGACCTATGCCAAGGATCAGATCCTGTCCCAGGCGGGGAACGCAATGTTGGCCCAGGCCAATGTGCAGACCCAGTCGGTGTTGCAGCTTCTTGGCTGATAACGGCATTATTTTATTTTGAAGCGTGGTAAGAGACCTCTGGACGTCGTCTTTTAAACGCAAGACGGGAAGGTTCGCGCCCTTCTCCGTCTTTTTTTTAAAGGCCATGATTTCCGTTACTGATACGGAAATGAGGAAAAGCGGGCAAAAGCCTGTTTTTCCCGCAAATAATTGAAGCTGTTTCAAAACTTCAGTTTTGAAACAGCAACCTTAGATTTAAATGCAAAAGCGAGCCTTTAGGCCGCTTTTGCAGAGCCAGTTTTAAGGCTAACCGAATTTTGAAACTGGCTCAATTACGGGGACATTCCCAAAACGCTTGTTTTGGGGTGGATTCTATACAAGGGGGGGATTATTTTTGTTATCGAAGGGGGAGTCAACCCGTACCGGGGTTGAAACCGTCTTATCCAACAAAAACCCCCAGGACGCCCTGGTTTTAAACGCGTCCATTACAGGGAGGTACCGATGGGTATTCAAATTGCCATGGTGGGAAACGGAATAAATCCGGTGGTACCACAGGAACTCCCGCAGGATCGTGGGGCCGCGCGGCAGCAGCAGCTATCGGCCCAAAATCGAATGGCGGAGCAAAAGGCCGCCATTGAAAAATTTGAATCATCCCTGCCGGGAAATCGGGATATGGTAGATATCAAAACTACCGCGGCGGAGCTTGAACGAATCAGTTTCGTATTTAATAAAAAGCTTAAATATATGGTGGATCACGACTCCCATGAAATTACGGTCAAGGTCATTGACCCTGAAACCGATAAGGTAATCAAGGTGCTTCCCCCGGAAGAACTTCAGCGCCTGCATGGGAAGATCAAGGAAACCTTGGGTTTCCTTTTTGACGAACGGATATAAGGGGATAGGGAAAGCAAAGACAGGGTATGTCCGATATATATGTGCCGGGAGTAACGAGCCGATTTGATAGCGATAAACTCATCGAAAACCTTATGCGGGTCGAGCGTATTCCCAAGGAACGGATAGATAAAAACGTAGAAAATCTGGAAACCCAGAAAACCTACTGGCAGGATGTAGGCCGGCGTATAACTACCCTGCGGGAAAGCGCCCGGATCCTCTATTCGTTCCAAAATCCGTTTAATGATCGGATTGTGCGATCCTCCGATGAGTTGGTGATTACCGGAACCGCCACCAGGGAGGCTACCCAGCAGGAACGGAATTTTATCGTCAAACAAATCGCCCAGGCGGATCGTTTTCTGTCCGCTCCCCTGGAGGATTCCTTCCGGGTTGAAGGCGGATCCTATGCCTTTTCCCTGGGGGGGGAGGAGATCTCCTTTGATTTCCGGGGAGGGAGTCTGCGGGAATTCACCGAAGCGGTGAACCGGCAGGGACGGGATAAGCTTCGGGCCAGCCTGGTCACGGTAGAACCGGGAACCAAGTCCCTGTTTTTAGAGTCCCTGCTCACCGGGGAGACAAACCGGCTGGGTTTTTCCGGCGATATGGAAACATTGGCGGTCAAAACCGGCTTAGCCGAGCGAATCAGCGATTCCCGCCGGGATATTCCCCTGGTCCAAGCCGCCCTGGGAGAAATTTCCGGTCCCCAGGAGGCGGTCTCTGTCGGGGAGGATATCCTCCGGGTAGCGGCGGGAGGGGGGGTCTCCATTCCCGTTGACCCCGGCCTGAGGGCCGGTCCCGGTTTGGTCCTGGCCTTTGAAACCGCCACAAAGGTAATAGCCCCGGAAGATATACCTGTCCCCAAACCACCGCCGGGACCCGCCATTCCCGATCCGCCTTCCGTGAGTTACGGGGGGATTACCATAGAAAATGACCCTTCCTCCGTACCTATCCCCCAATGGAAGCCTCCTCCTCCCCCGGTCCGCCGGGACAATATGGCGGTGTTATCCCTGACCTTTTCCGACGGAACTAAAGCCATCCTCCCCCCCATTCGGGATTCGGAGGATTTTAGCGCCTATCAGTACCGGCTTTCGGATATCGCGGGGGATAAAACCATAAATTCCATGGCCCTGGTAAACGATAATACCCATCGGGATATTTCCATCCGTTCCATCCGGGTCTTTGACCCCGATGTCCAGGGGGGAATAAAACCCAAAAACCCCATATCCCTTGCCCAGGACGCGGTGGTTGCTATGGACGGGATCACGGTAAAGCGGCCCATCAACAGTATCGACGACCTTATCCCCGGGGTAAACCTCACCGTCCGGGGACCGTCGGATCGGCCGGTGAAACTTGGGGTGGAACAAGACCGGGAATCGGTTAAAAACGCCATTTTCTCTCTGGTGGGAAATTACAACCGGCTCATGGCGGAGGTAAATGTTTTAACCCGAAATGACGACCGGATCATCCAGGAACTTTCCTACTTGAGCACGGAAGAACAGGATGAGCTGAGAAAGCGGCTCGGAAGTTTCGCCGGGGATTCTACCTTAAACCAGTTTAAACAAAACCTGCAGCGCCTCGCCGGAAGCCCCTACCCTACCATGGCGGAACGGGATCTTTCCATGTTCAGCCAAATAGGGATTGGGACCGATGTACGGGGGGCCGGGGCCGGGTCGGGATACGATCCTTCAAGACTGCGGGGGTACCTTGAAATTGACGAACGGGTATTGGATAATGCTCTGGAAACCAAGCTCCAGGCTATACAGCAGCTTTTTGGTAACGATACCGATGGGGATCTCATTGTTGATTCCGGCATTGCCTATTCCCTGGAAAACATCTCCAAACCCTATGTGGAAAGCGGCGGTATCATCTCCCTTAAGACCGGAACCATCGATTCCCGGATTTCCCAGGATCAACGGCGAATAGAAACCCTGGACCGGCAGCTTGCGGCTAAAGAAGCGGCCCTGAAACTGCAATACGGTCAAATGGAAGGCGCCTATAACCGGATGGAACAGATGTCTACCTCCCTGGAACAATTCAGCCAGCGGGCCAATAACAATAATAACCGGTAGGGAGTAAGTTTTATGAATATAACCATCAACGGAAACCCTGCGGATATTACCCTGGAAAAGGAACAGACCCTGGGGGAACTCCTCTCGGGAATAGAAGACTGGCTGTTGGGTCTGGGACATACCTTAAGCGGCTTACAGGTGGACGGGGCGGTCATAGGCGTTGACTCCGTTGCCGATGCGTTCCAGTGGGATCTGGAAAAAATAAAGACCGTCGCCATAAAAACCAGTACCCATTCCGAGCTGTTGGCGGAAGCCCTTTTTACCGCCAGGGAGGCCCTGGGAACCTATGGGGACGCCCTATTTGATCAACAGAACCGGCTCCGGGAACAATGGAAACAAAGTCCCGCCGGGGTATTTTTATCCGAAAAAGCGCCGGAACTGTACGACAGCATGGTAAAAACCCTGCAGGGAGAAGGGCTATCCCCCCAAAAAATGGAATACCTTATCGATGAACGCCTGCGGGAAGTAGAAAACCCCCAAAAAGAGATCCTGTCTATGGGAGGGGCGGTCACCGGTATAGTCCAACGGCTTGAGGATCTGCCCCTGGACATTCAAACCGGCAAGGACCAACAAGCCGCCGAAACGGTTGCTTTGTTTTCCGGTATAATAGAAAAATTATACCGTCTTATCTCTCTTTTAAACCAACAGGGTTTATTGACGGATGAGGTTACCGTGGAGGACCTTTCGATTCAGGCGTTTATTGAGGAATTTACGGCAGCCTTAAAGGAATTGCTTGCCGCCTATGAGGTAAAGGACGCGGTACTGGTGGGTGACCTCGCGGAATATGAATTAGCGCCCCGGCTGCTTAAACTCTATTCCGCCCTGAGGAGCTCCGTGGAAAGAGCGGTTTCATAAGAGGAAAATCATGATGATGTCGTTTTCAGGAATACAATTATCGTTACTCCAGGAGAATGTTCAGTATTTTAAGGAAGATGATCCCATGGCGGGGATCATCCTTTTGATTGGTATCGGTGTCGTTCTGGTGGGGGGCCTCCTGGGGTCCATTATCAAACACGGGCTCGGCGCCTCCAGTCCGGGGGGTTCTAGTACAAAAGCCGCCGGCCGCCAATTCAGCGTGTTTGCCCTGAACCGGCTGGCAAATTCCTACGGGCTGGACCGGGATCAAAAAAAGCTTTTGGAACAGATCTTTAGGGCCGCGGGGGTTAGTGATCTCCAACGGGTCATGGAGAACCCCACGCTCCTGGACAAATATTTTAGGCAGGCCTATAGAACCATTGAAAGGACCTCCAGTACCGAAGAGGAGGAACAAAGAAAACTTTCCCTGCTGTTTTCCCTCAGAAACATCATAGACAACGCCCAAGCTACGGGAAACATCACGACCACCACCCAGGTGGCGGCGAATTCCACCGTGGTCCTTATCGTTGGAAAAGAAAGCTACCCGGTAAAGGTGCTTTCGTCCGGAAGGGATAGTCTCTCGGTGGAATGTCCCGTGAATGCCCTGGGAAACCCGGTAAAGATCACTACGGGAGCCAAAGTTACCCTCTCCTTCTTTACCAAATCCAGTAAGGGCTTTTCCTTTGATACCAGGGTGGTGGAGAAGACCGATACTTCCCGGGGAACCGTTCTCCAGGTGGCCCACTCCCATAAGGTAAAAAACATGGCCCAGCGTAAATCCCGGCGGAAACAGGCCAGTATGTCCTGCAATTTTTATTTAGTATTTATTGAAGAATCCGGCAGGGGGCGGAAGAAAAAACAAAAATTGATCCTGGATAAACGTAAATTTTCAGGGGCTATTTTGGATATTTCCATAGGCGGATGCGCGATAAAAACATCCACCTTTATCGCGGTAGGTTCACGATTAAAAATTGAAATCGCTTATTCCTCCGAACAGCGCCTGGCGGTACTGGGTCAGGTGCTGAGGATCAACAGAAGCGGGGCCATGGGATCTATCATTATGCACATTAAATTCCTTAAAGTACCCCGGCGGGCTTGGAATACGATAAATGCGATGGTTTTTGAATATGAGTCGGCATAAAGTTCAATTGAAGCAGGTATAGGGTACATGAAAATACTTCAAATCAAAGATATCATCAGAAAGGATGTTCCTATCTATTATCGCCGGCATTTTTCCGGTATTGCCGTTATGGAAGTATTAAGTAAATCCATAGAACGGCGTGTTGATTTTATGATTGAGACCAAACCCACCGGCGCTAAAGAAATATCCTTATCCGTTTCGGATCCGGTAGATTATCCCCTGGCGCCCCTTCTTAAGGAATTAAAGAACTTTGTCATCAATCTGGATGATGCAGGAGGCCTGCCTGGTTGAACTTATCTCGGCCTCCCCGGAAGAGACGATCCATGCCGGGGAACGGATTGCCGGATTTTTACATCCCGGAAGCGTGGTTGCCCTGAGGGGAGGGCTGGGGGTGGGAAAAACCTATTTAACCAAGGGCATAGCCAGGGGATTGGGGGTAAAAGAGGAAATTACCAGCCCGACCTATACCATTATCTGCGAATACCAGGGGAAACTGCCCCTCTATCATATAGATGTTTACCGGCTGGGGGGGGATGATGATTTTAGCGCCCTGGGAGGGGAGGATTTTTTATACGGCCCGGGGGTATCGGTCATTGAATGGAGCGAATTGCTCCGCCACTCACTCCCCCCGGATGTGATAACCGTCGAAATAACCCTGCTTGAGGAAAATCGCCGCCTTATCCGTATTCCGGCCTTTACCATGGAGGAGTTCAATCCATGAATATGCTTGCCCTGGATACGGCTACCTCAGTTTTATCAATAGCCCTTTCCGCAAATAACCGATTATGGTATTTCGAAATTGACGCCGGGCTTAAACATTCCGAACTCCTCATGGAAGGGGTGGATATGCTCTTAAAAAAAGCCGGTTTAGAACCGGAAGCCCTGGAACGGATCGCCTGTATGAAAGGTCCCGGTTCATTTACGGGCCTGCGGATCGGATTTTCCGCCGCTAAAGGGCTGGCCCTTGCCCTGGGGATCCCCATGGTTTCGGTCCCTACCCTGGATTGTATGGCCCATGCCTATTCGGTTTGGCCCGGTCCGGTGCTGCCGGTAATTAACGCCAGGAAACAGCATTATTTTACCGCCCTTTACCGGGGAACCGAGCGGATTTCCCCCTATATGGATGCGGCTCCCGGGGAAATCCTGGAGCTTATCCGATCGGCTTTCCCCAAGGGTTCGGTATTGCTTACCGGGCCCGATGCGGATATGATAAAGCCGGAATTGGGCGAACCGGTTTCCCCGGAAGGTTTTTTGGTCGATCCCTGCCATAAAAACGGAAAAGGCCGGGAATTACTGGACATTGCGAAAAATATTGTTATATTAAATAATAACGAGGTATTATTGGGGCCGTTGTACTTACGGAAAAGCGATGCGGAGTTACATCTCAATGAAACGATTTCAAATGAGTAAATTTTGAAATAACCTCTTGGTTTAATTTTTTAAAGTATAGCTGGAGTATATGATCGAGCAAACAGAATCTTATGACGAATTAGAACCCCTGGAAGAACTGGAGGAACTCGAAGAGGTATCCAAGGAAGCTCCCGAACCGGAACCGGACGATGGGGAGACTTCAAAATTTTTCTCTTCTACCTTGAACCCATTTCTTAACAGTGTTTTTCCGATATTACTCATCGATAATAAAATGAGGATCGTGTATACCAATCCTGCCTGCGAACGCCTTTTTACGGGGTTTTTTAATCTGGCGGGCAGGTATTTTATCGATGTTTTTGGTAAATTTTTTGAAACGGCGGCGATTCGGGAGATCCGGGAGACCATCCTTAACGGAAATAACGGCTACTCCTGGAGGGGGGAAGCCCGGATTAAGTCCCGGGAAATGGTGACGGTTCAAACCAGGGTATATCTTTTCTCCGCGGATTTAAATATCAAACGGCCCCGGGAATTTGTGGTCATGTTTGATGACGTAACGGAAGAAAACAAACAGCTGCTCCGTAGCGTCTTCATGAGCCTCCTGGAAGCCTCGAAACTCAAGGATAATGATACGGGCAAACACATAGTCCGGGTAAATTATTATTCCCGGTGTTTGGCGGAAGAATTGTACCACAAGCCCGGTTACGACCGGATCGACGCGGATTTTATCGATAACATCGGCTTTCTCGCATCCATGCACGATGTGGGAAAGATCGGCACCCCCGACGATATTCTTAACAAAGAGGGGCCCTTGAGCGACTGGGAATGGACGGTCATGCGGGAGCATACCAAAAACGGCGCCTTTATTCTGTCTACCTACCCCAACCCCATGGCAAAGGAAATTGCCCTGAGCCACCATGAACGATGGAACGGTTCGGGGTACCCCTTCCAGTTGGAAGGGGAAATGATCCCCCTGGCCGCCCGGATAGTCAGTATCGCCGACGTATATGACGCCCTGCGGATGGAACGGGCCTATAAGACGGCCCTTTCCCACGAGATAACCGTCCAAAAGATGGTAGAAAGCAGGGGAACCCAATTTGATCCTTCCCTGATCGATGTATTCCTTACCATCAATGAGAAATTTAATACCGTCTATGAGCAGAACAAGGATTAACCGGGCTTTTTTCCCTCCCGGCAGGCCTCCTGTTTTCGGCTGCTACAGGGGGTCCCGCTGGGCTTCAAAATTGAATTCTGGAAATACCGGGGTTGAGGCGGCGGCGGCCTTGTTCTCGGCCTTGATCGCATCAAATACTTCCTGCCGGTAAACTTTCACGCTCTTAGGGGCATCCACCCCCAGGCGGACCTGATCCCCCCGGATCTCTATGATGGAGATGGAAATATCATCGCCGATCATCACTTTTTCGTTGATTTTTCTTGATAATATCAGCATGGGGCCTTCTTCGCCGCATCCGTCCCTTTTACGGACGCCAGCTCTTCCATGATATCATGCTTGGTTTTCCACCGGGTATCGGTCAGGATCGCCTGTTTACCCAGCCGGGACTCCCGGTTGATAATCAGGGGCCCCTGGAGGTTGGCGGTCATGGGACCCTCCGGCGGGATGGTAACAATCGAAAAGGTAAGGGCCATTTTAGGATCCGAAAGGCCGATCTCCCGGAATTCCCCGTCATCCACCTCCACTTCATAGTCGGGCCTGAACAGGAAGGGATTGATCAGAATAAAGGCAAGTTCCTCAACTTCCAGGGCCTGGAGCCAATAAAAGGGCTGCCGTTCCGCATCCAAAAGTATATAGTCCCTTATCCCCTCAAACCCAAAAAGTCCCGCGGGAAACGTAATCTTCTGCCGTTCATCCACCTCGATAATTCCATAGGCTTTGGTCGCAACCTTCACTTCTTTCTCCTCAAATAAATTAACGGAACCGCTAAAACTTCAGTTCCCGGCGGCTTGCTTAACGCAGGAAATCCAGCAGGGTGGGCTGAATGACCTTGGCGGCGGTTTGGAGGGCCGCCTTGTGGGCAAAATCCATCATCCCCAGGTCTGTGGCGGCGGTGGTAAAGTCCAGGCCCGATTCCCTGCCCAAAGCGGCGGTAACATTGGGGATCTCCTGGTTGAGCCGGTTCCAGGTCATTTCCGCCCGCTCAAAGCGGCTCCCCAGGTCGGTGAGGCGGCTGGCAAAATTGCTCATGGCCAGGTCTATACCCCCTATGCCCTGGCTCCCCACAAATTCCTGATCCCCCCGGAACAGGGCGTCCCGGAGGCGGATCACCATGTCGAAGGCGGAACCCCCGGAAACCCGGGCCGCGGGATGCCAGTTGGGCGCCCCGGGGTCACTATTGGCGGTGATGATCCCCAGGTCCTGTAAAACCCGGGAATCGGAACGGTCCTCCAGGCGGATAAGGTGGGCGTTGGTCCCTTCCAGGGCGAGTCCCCGGGTTTCGGGGTCCACATAGGCCTTGACCGGGGCGGAGGAGTCGTTTATTTTGGCCACAATGGCATGGAGGGTATCCCCGGGATTGACGCTTATCTCCTGGCCATCCACATAAAAGGCTCCGGAATCAATGACCCGGTAATCGGAGGCGTCGGCGGTGGAAAAGATCTGCATCTTTTCCGCCCAAAAGGCCTCCCCTCCCCCGATGTCCAGGGACGCATAGGACCCTTCGCTTATCTCGGTCCGGCGGGAGGGGCCGGCGCCCCGGTATTCCACCCGGACCACCATGGATTCCCCTCCCCCCTGGACAGTCCCTTCCACCGCCCGGAAGGGCTCGGTAAAGACCTTGTCCCCGGCAAAAAGCTGCTTGCCGTCGGGACCGATGGTGTTGGATATGGACACCAGTTCTTTGAGGAGTTCGTTAACCTCCACCGCCATATACCGCAGATCCTCCTGGGTATAGGTACCGTGGGCCCCCTGGACGGAAAGTTCCCGGATCCGCTGCATAATGTCATTGGCGTGCCGGAGGTTCCCTTCCACCATTTGGTAGTGTTCCCGGGCATGAAAGGTGTTGGTTTCAAACCGTTCCAGCCGGGTCAGGTATGATTCGTACCGTACCGCATGGGACGCCGCCAGGGGATCATCCCGGAGTTCCCGCAGCCGGGTCTGTCCGGCGATCTTGGCCTGTATACCGGCAAGCCCCTCTTCCTGACGCCTCAGATAGTACTGGGCATCGTTATTCGGCATATCCGTGGAAATTCTTCTCATAATACCTTACTCCTCTGTCTTTCCGCACCCGGAAAATTCAAGGTTTTTATACTCCCATCCGGTTAATAATAGTATCCAGCAGGGAATTGACCGTGGTGATGAACCGGGCGGCCGCGGCATAGCCGTGCTGATACTTGATCATGGCCGCCAATTCTTCATCCATGTTGACCCCCGAAATAGATTCCCGCATGTCCCGAAGCTGCTTCATGGTAAGATTCTGGGTTTCCAGGGACCGGCCGCTTTGTTCCCCCAGGATCCCGATCCGGCCTACCGCATCGGCAAAGTAGTCGTCGAAGGTCCGCAGTTGTCCCACCATGACCGCCGTGTTTCTCAGGGCGGCAATGGCCAGGGCGGCCTCCCCGTTACCGGGGTTGGCCGACCGGCCGTTTTCCCCAAAGCCCGCAGCCACCGACGAGGAATCCCGGAGCAGGGCGGGGTTTACCTCAATCCACCCCGCGGGATGGGCCACCGGGGCCACCGCGTAGTCCAGGGCTCCGCCGGTGAGGCCTTCCACCGCATCCGGTCCGCCCCAGTCATAGGCCCCTTCGGCCCCCGGTTCGTTCAGGAGCCCCGCATACCCGGTAAGGAAGTAGCCCGAATCTTCGATATGGCGGATCACAAAGTCAGGATTGTCCCGGTTCGCCGAGGGGGTTCCCTTGAGGGAAAGATGGCCTTCCCGGTTGATCCGGGCGGTAACCTCCGCGCCGGAATTGTTGATCCGGTTCACCACATCCACCACCATATCCGTGGGATAATAGGGAACTTCCACATTCCCCGCGGCGCCCGATAGGGTTATCACCCCCTCAAGGCCGATCTGGGCCCGGCTTTCCAGGGCATTGGTCCCGTTTATTCTGAAAACATAGCTGGAGTCGTATGCCCCGTCTCCGTCCCGGTCATAGTTCCCCGCCACATTGGTCACAAAGGGGTATTCGGAAAAAAAGTCGTTTCCCGTGGTCCCGTTAAGGCCGTAAGCGGAACGGTGGATCTCGTTCACCATGTCGATAAAATTCATGGTCACCGAATCCAGGGCCTGGATTTCTTCCCGGATGGTCCCGTCCCGCAGCTCCAATAGGGCCCCGAGGCTCCCGCTGTGATGGTCCCGCTGACGGTGGATCTGCAATTCATCCCCGGTATCTTCCCAGACTACCCGGGAAAAACCATCGGTATCTATCCCCCGTTCCAAGTCAAACTGACGGCCGATGCGGCCCTGAACCAGCACCCTTCCCCCGGTATAAACCATAAATTCATCGGGGTCCCGCTGATCCACGGTGACGCTGACTATGGACGAAAGTTTATCCACCAGGAGGTCCCGGCGGTCCAGAAGGTCGTTGGGGTTATCCCCTTGGGCGCGGATCTTCTGAATATCGTTGTTCAGGCCGGCGATCTGCCGGGAAAGATCATTGACCCGTTCCACCGTAAGCCGCACATCCTCTTCCACCATATCCTGAAGCCCCCTGAGGGCGTTAAAACGATCCCGGATCCCGTCGATCATGGTTTTTCCCCGTTCAACCACCGCTATCCGCTGGGGGGTGTCCCCGGGGTATAACGAAAGTTCCTGCCAGGAATCCCAGAAAGCGTCCATCTTACTGCGGATGGAGTTTTCCCCGACTTCCAGATAGGCCTGTTCGATCATACGGAGGTAGGGGTCCCGGGCCCCCCAATACCCTTCCCCGGATGCCTCGGCAATGATCCGCTGATCCAGAAGCTGGTCCCGGATCCGCTCTATCCGTTCCACCACTGTGCCCTGACCTATCTGACCGGGGGTCTCCTCCCGGTTCAACCCGGGAAGGTAGAGGGGTTCAAAGGGAGAGAATTCCACCCGCTGCCGGGAATATCCCTCGGTAGAGACGTTGGAGAGGTTGTGACCGGTGGTATTGATCCCCTGTTGGTGGGCCGCTACCGCCCGTTTTCCTATTTCGATTCCTGAAAAGGTCGAGGTCATTTTTTGCTCCTTAAAAACTATGGTTCAAGACCATACTCCGCATATCCGCAGGCCGCTGGATCCCGCGCCGGGAATAGAGCCGTCCCTTGCGGTCGGGGAAGACGGCTTCGAGGAAGGCCGCCACGGCGGTTCTGGCTTCGTTGAGGTATTCCGTGAGGGAATTATTGATCAGCCGCATCCTGAGGGTTTCCATCTTGAGGGTCCGGTAAGCGGCGGTTAAGGCGGTCCGTTCCGCTTCGGGGAGCCGGGTGGTCAAGGCGTAAAAACCCACATTTTCATCATTACCGGGGCTTGTTTCCCCCGGGACGGAAAAAAACCGGACCCGTTCCGACTCCAGGCTTTCAAATTGATCGCCGTATTCCTGCAAAGCATTGAGAAGTAATTCAAAATCCGCCCAATCCCGGTTCATCACCGCGGTTCTGACCGAATCCTGGAGGGCGGCAATTTTTCTTAAAACCGCGGTTTCCCGCTCAAGGATATCGATCCCGGTCTTATAATCCGAAATGCCTTCATTCATAATGTATACCTCTGATCCAATATCGGCGAAAATCCGGGCCCGGTTTAGGGATACGGGGTAAAGAAGTACCGATAAAAGGATCCCGGCCCGGCCTATTACCTTGACAAAACCCGCTAATTATCCCATAGTAGAAATACTTATTGGATGGTGGATGTAGCTCAATGGTAGAGTCCCAGATTGTGGATCTGGATGTCGCGGGTTCGACCCCCGTCATCCACCCTATGGTAGGTATTAACGGATGGCGCCGTCAGGGCTAAACCACGGCCCGGAGGCCCGAGACAGGACGTCGAGGGCCGGAGGGCGACCCCCGTCATCCACCCTATGGTAGGTATTAACGGATGGCGCCGTCAGGGCTAAACCACGGCCCGGAGGCCCGAGACAGGATGTCGAGGGCTGAAGGGGACCCCCGTCATCCACCTGTATGTTTTTGTTTGTGTGCACGGCGGGGGTCGAAAGGTTTAGCCCGCCGACCAGCGGGAGGAAGAGGCGCCATGGATGGCGCCGGCGGCAGGGCTAAACCACGGCCCGGAAGCCCGAGACAGGATGTCGAGGGCTGAAGGGGACCCCCGTCATCCACCTGTATATTGTGATATGCGTTCGTAGCTCATCTGGATAGAGCGACGGACTTCGAATCCGTAGGTGGCAGGTTCGAGTCCTGTCGAACGCAATGTTAATTCTTTGTATGATAAGGAGTCAGGTATCCCCGACAAAGCCGGGGGCTTGTTTTGTGAACCGCTCAAAGCGGTTTGTTTATGGGCCGCCTAAAGGCGGCTGTACTGGTTAGTTATCATTGAACATTTCCAGTTGGCCTTGTCGTTGGTCCTCTACTTCTTACTCCTGGATCACTGCTGTCCGGTTTAAGTAGATAAAAAAGGAAAAAGCTTGTATTTCGATCTTTTAAATGGTATAAAGGAATTGACATAACTCTATATACCAGAAGGAAATACAAGCTATGACCAAGTTTACCACCGTATTAGCCAGTTTGTTAAGACACCTCAGCAGATCTGATTTTGAAAAGGCCGTAAAGAAACACCAGGCGGACAAGGGAGTGAGAACCCTCTCGACCTTTGATTTATTCAAGCTGATGGGTTACGGACAATTGTCAGGATGTTTCAGCGTCCGGGAGATAGAAAACTCACTGCGGGCCACTAGTTCAAAATTATATCATGCTGGCTTGCCGCAGTTAAGACGCTCCACCTTCTGCGACGCCATGGAAAAACGGGATTGGCATGTTTTTGAAGAGGTGTTTCATGCGGTGGTGGACAAGGCGCAGGGCCTTGCGGGAAAGATGAAGAAACTATTCAAGCATCCCCTGCGGATCATTGACGCGTCGATTATTTCATTATGCCTTGCCCGATACGACTGGGCGAAATACCGTAAGGCGAAAGGGG